>JABJMC010000026.1 GCA_018659585.1 Candidatus Peregrinibacteria bacterium | reverse complement strand
CAATAGAAACATTTATAGTTGCTCCGGTTGTGAAATCAGAGGCTGGATTAACAGTGATTTCATAACTTGATCCACTGCCAGTATAAGAAAAAGTGTTAGGGCCAGATTCGGTGTATTCTACGCTATCAACAGTAGCTGAAACAGTGCTTAAATCTACATTGGTATTTGCATCAGAAATTGTGAAAACAACATTGGTTGATTTTAGAATATTAGTAGCGCTATTAGCTGGATTTCTTCCAGAGATTGTGGGCGGGGTAGAGTCTAGTGAAAATGAATAATTTACAGTGCTCATACTGTTAGGAGTGTTGGCTAAGTCATCGGCGTCAATAGCCACATTAATGGTTGCCCCTTTCGTAAAATCAGAGGCTGGATTTATAGTGATGTCGTAAGCGGCGGTGGTCCCAGTGTAGGAGAAAGTGTTAGGTCCTGCTTTGGTATAAACAACGCCGTCAACTGTGGCGGAAACAGTGTCGATATCAACTCCAGTTTCAGTATCAGAAACACGGAAGCCAACATTAGTGTTTTTTAGAATATTAGTGGCCCCAGACGCAGGATTTCGATTAGAAATAGTCGGGTCCGTGGTGTCGGCAATAGTAGTAAAGCTATAGGCCTGTGTTAAAGGGTTTCCTTCTATATCATCGGCGGCAACTGAAACATTGATAGTTTCATCGTAACCAAAATTAGACGCGGGATTAATAGTGATTAGATAATTGCTAGAAGTTCCAGAATAAGAGAAAGTATTGGGCCCTGCTTTGGTGTAGGCAGTGCCATCAACAGTGACAGTTAAAGTGTCAATATCAGCGCCACATTCATCATCTTTGAATCTAAGGACCACATTGCTGCTTATGGCGACGCCAGAGGCGCTATTCGCAGGATTTAAATCACTAGTGTAAGGTGCCGTAGAATCAGCTAATAAATTATAGCTGGCGTTTTCAACGGCATTTAAAATGTCATCACTAGTAACAGCTTCTGCGATATTAGAATCAACTGTTTCACCAGGAGTGAAATCAATGGTTAAATTAGCGGTGCCAGTGCTTTGGGGGTTTAGAGTAAAAGATCCAAAAGTGGTGTAACTAGCACCACTATTAAATGGAGAAACTGTATTATAGCCGGTTAAGAGAATTTCATCGTCATCTTCGTCTACAGTGTAAGAGGCGTGGTTGTCATAAGAACTTCCGGTAGTAATTTGGATTCCTCCTACTCCACCATCATCGTCTTGGACTTCTACTTTAGTGTCATCGTAGCCAATAATAATATTGGCCGAGTCAGTATTGGTGTTGTTGGTATGAATAAGAATATCAACGTCAATAGTTTCACAGGCTTCATAGTAATCGCCAGAAGTTGGATACAGGCTAAAGGCTGGTGGAGTCACCGCAGCTTTGGCTACGGGGATGCTTAACGGCGGCAAGAGCGTCGTTAGAAAACTTAGAAGCAAACTTATTGTGAGAATTTTTTTAAGCATCGCCTTCTTTGTCTAGGTTAGTAATTAAAATAGAAAGATCGAGCGCATTAACAGTGTTGTCTCGATTTAAATCAGTTCTTAAATCAAAAGAATCTAAGTCGTTAATAAGGATGGATAAATCAATGGCGTTAACAATATCGTCACCAAAAATAGTGCCATTTACATCACCAGCGTAAAGATATTCAGTGTCACCATATGAAAAGTCGATATTGGTTGTGTCGGTGGTTAAGTTAACGTTTGACATTTTTCGGGTGAGATGGGAGCGTCCTTTAGCAAAAATATGATATTCATTGGGTGTAAGGGTGGAAATATCAACATTGCTGGTTGTTAGTCCGAAAGAACTAGAGGTGTAGGAAGTTTCTAGTAATTGGTCGTCAGTATCAGGGTCGGTAAAGCGAACTCGCATTAATGTTCCTAGGTTTCCTCCAAGAACAGAGACACGTTTTTCAGGGAGAGCCTTAATGCTAATGGTGCCTAAGAACCCATCACTAATAACAATTTCTACAATTGTGGTGAGGGAGCTGGCGTAAACTGTATTAGTGAAATTTGTAAAAGAAACTAAGGTAATAACACTTATGAAAGCGGCAATGAGGCGTTTTTTGAGTGAAAACATTTTATGTTTGTTTTTTAATCTTAATATTATACCGGATTTTGATGTTTTTTTCAACCTGTTATTCAGGTTTGTTTATTTGAGGAGTTTTTGAAGAGTTTTTTGGATGATGATTTCACTTACTCTAACCTGGGCTTCGTGGGTAGAAGCTCCTAAATGAGGGATTGCCACTACATTTGGTAATTTTTGGAGAGGATTTTTTGTATCTGGTTCATTTTCCCAAACATCAATGCCTGCAGCTTGAATGGTTTTGTTTTGAAGGGCCGTAAAAAGAGTTTTTTCGTCTATAATTCCACCGCGGGCACAGTTTATGAGTATTGCGTGAGATTTCATTTGCTTAAGTTCTTTTTTGCCAATTAAATGGTGGGTTTCGGGGATGTGGGGGAGATGAAGGCTTACAATATCTGCTTCTTGTAATGTTTTATTTAGAGTTTCGATTTTTTGAATTTGTTGCGCTGCCATTTGTGTCTCATCAACAAAGGGATCATAGCCAATAACTTTCATTTGGAAACCTTGAGCAATTTGGTTAACGTGCTGGGCAATGCGGCCACAGCCAATAAGGGCTAGGGTTTTGCCAAAAAGTTCGGTGCCTAGGAAAAGTTTGCGGTCCCAACGACCAGCCTTAAGACTTTCATTGGCTGGGATAAGATGGCGAGCGGTAGCGAGCATAAGAGCAAAAGTGTGTTCTGCGGCAGAAATGGTGTTGGCGTCGGGGGCATTTATAACTTCGATGTTGTGTTTGGCGGCTGTTTTTAAATCAATGTTGTCTAAACCAACGCCAGCCCTGGCAATTAATTTTAGATTTTTCCCAGCTTGAATGACTGTTTTAGAAATCTGAGGTTTGCTGCGAACAATAACAGCGTCATATTCAGGGATTATTTTAAGTAATTTTTTATCAGAAATACTTTCAAAATAGTCGAATTTAATCTGTTTTTGGGCGCGAAGGATATCAAGCCCTTTTAAGCCTAATTTGTTGGCGATTAGTAATTTCATAAGTAATGGGATTAAAATTTTCATTAAATTGTTGTTGAACAAGAGAGTCTAATTTGCGGAGCATTTTTTCGATATCGCGAATGGTATGGTCTCCCATGTGGCCAATTCGAAAACACTTGTTTTTGAGTGGGCCGTAGCCATTAGAAATAATGAATCCTTTGGCTTTGGCCTGTTTTATAAAAGAAGCAGTGTCGAAAAAAGTTGGGGTTTTGAAATTCGTTATGGTTCCAGCCAAAAATCTTTGATCTGTGAAGAAATCAAAATATTGCTGTCCCCAGTCACGAACTCTTTTGGCCATAACTTGATGTCGCATAAAGCGGTTAAGTAAACCTTCTTCGTTAATAATGTGGTTAAGATGTTTTTCAACGGCATAAAGCAAACTAATAGGGGGAGTGACTGGCGTTTGGTGACGATCTGCGTATTTTTTTAGATTAAGAAAATCAAAGTAAAAACCACGATTTTTAACTCTTTTGGACTTGGCCAACGCAGAAGGAGAAACAGACATAAAGGCGATTCCAGGTGGTAGAGCTAGGGCTTTTTGAGTACCAAACAAAAGAACGTCGATACCCAGGCGATCCACGTCTACTAGTTCTCCGCCCACAATGCTAACCCCATCAACTAAAAACAGAGTTTGGGGATATTTTTGCATAATTTTGGAGAGTTGTTTAATTGGCGCGCGCGCTCCGGTAGAAGTTTCGCTTAAGACTAAAGTGACGGCTTCATAAGATTTGCGTTTTAAGAGTTTTTCTAATTTTTCAGGAGTAATAGCAGAGCCCCAAGGAACTTCTAAGCGAGTTACTTTTTTGCCATTTTGTTCGGCAATAGTGGCCCATCGTTCAGAAAAGGCGCCGTTTACTAAGCACAAAACATTTTCTTGAACACAGTTGCGAACAGCAGCTTCCATGCAACCGGTGGCAGAGCTAACACATAAAAAAACATCATTTTTAGTGTAAAGAAGTTCTTTGAGATTGTTTTCAATAGATTCTTGTAATTGTGCGTATTCATCACTGCGGTGACCAATTAAAGGTTTGGTTTGAGCGGCTAAGTTTTGGGGGAGGACTTCTGTGGGGCCGGGAATGAAAAGTTTAGTCATGGTTTTTTAGGTTAGAAATGGAAGTAATTTAAGGAGATTATTTTCTTGGAAAAAATAAGGTGATTGATTTTTTACTTCTGGTCTGGATTGAGTACTACCAAAACCAATAAATCGATCTACAAAAGGCTTGGTAGCTAAGTCAGTGATTCCATCGCCAATAAAGACAGTTTTTTTGTGAGGATTTAGGATTCGATGAGAACGCATGAATTGCGCTTTGCCATTGGTGTGAATAAGGATGTTTTTGGTGTTTAGTTTTTCAAATTGTCCTTTTTGGTCAAAGATTATTTCGTTTGCGAATACGTTTTCAGGTGGAATACCAAGATGTTTAGCAAAAGGCAGAATAGCGGTTTTGAAGCCACCACTTACAATGTAGACTTCTCTTTGATTAGATTTAAAGAGATTGATGAGTTTTTTGGTGCCCGGGAAAATATTTTTAATATACTGCTCTCCAATTCTTTGAAGGTCTTTTTTAGTGGGATTAAGAAGGAAAAGTCTTTGGATAAGGGCTGTTTTGAAATCAATTTGTCCTAGCATAGCCTTTTTAGTAATGTTTTGGATTTGTTCTTTGAGGTTTAAGTCAGCTGTTAATTCATCAATCCCTTCGATAGTGGTTAAGGTAGAATCGCAGTCAAAGAAAATTTGTTGAAACATTGCTAAGGCTTTAAATTATTGTAACTTAATTTTAACGGCAGGGCTTGTTATTGTAAATAGCCTTGCAATCTGTTTGTAAGCATGATATTTTCAGATTAGATTGGCCTTGTTATTTAATCCTAACAACACAACATGATTGAACAACTTTTAAAAAGCATTGGATTTTCAGACAAAGAAGTCCAAGTTTATTTGGCGGCTTTGCGGCTAGGAATGCAGCCAGCTAGTATTTTGGCTAAGCATGTCAAAATGAATCGGGTAACGACTTATGTTATTTGTCGAAAGTTGATTGAGAAAGGAGTGGCAAATGTAGTGACGCGCCGAAATATTCAGTATTTTACTGTGGAAAAACCAGAGGCTCTTATTCGTTATGCAGACCATCAACAACAGGAATGGGAACGCAAGAAAAAGTCTATAAAAAAGCATTTACCTGAATTTTCTACTTATCTTCAAGATTACAGTTCCGTGCCAAAAGTGCGTTTTTACGAGGGTGTAGAGGGGATTAAGACGGTTTACGAAGATACCTTGAAGTTTAAGGGGCCGATTCGAGCTTTTTTAACGGTTGATACGATTCCTGAGGATATTAAGAATTTTTTGATGGGAGAATATATGCCAGCTTTGGTTAAGAAAAAAATTAGATCCGAACTTATTGCGGCTGATTCTGAAAGAGCGCGTCGATATCAGGATCGAGATTCTAAATATTTGCGGAAAACTGTACTGGTAAAGCCAAAACAATTTCCTTTTGAGACAGAGATTGCTTTATATGGAAAAGAGCGAGTGGCGTTTATTTCTTTTAAGGAAGGAGATTTTACGGCTGTGATTATAGAAAATCAGGCAATTTTCCATACTTTGTCTGGTGTTTTTGAATTGTTGTTTAAGAAAAGCAAAAGCGTGAAAAAGAAGAAATAGGGACTGGCTGATTAACGGGAAGCTAAGTCACTGGGTTCGCTAACGTAGCTAATGTTTAAATCTTCGGGTTCGGCCATGTTGTCGATAGAGTCTGAGTCTTCGATTTGGGTGATGGCTTGGATGTCTTGCAAATCAGAAGATAGTTCACGGTTGTCACTACTTAAATCTTCGTATTCTTGTTGTAGTTGTTGGAGGTAATAACCTTTGGCGGCTTTTAAGCTGCTGATGTAAAGAAAGCTAACTGTGGATGCGAAAAGTAAAATTCCAATCGTAATAATAAGAAGGCGAGTGGTGGTTTGAATTTCTTCGGAAAGGCGACGTACTTTTTTACGGCGTTTGGTTTCTTTACGTGATTTCTTAAGACGATTTTGATAGTAAGGATCCTTGGGCATATATACAAATTACTCCTCTGGATAGATAATTTCAACTTTGACCGGGATGACGCCGGAACCAAGTGAGCCAATGGATTCGAAGGCCGTAGAGGTTAGGTCAATAATGGCGTGATCGGAATAAGGGCCGCGATCATTTACTTTGACTACTGCGGTTTCGCCGGTGTGTTGGTGGGTAACGCGGACATAAGTGCCAAAGGGTAGGGTTAGGTGGGCCGCGGTGAATAATGCTTGTTGAAATACCTCTCCAGACGCGGTACCGCGGCCTTCAAACATATCAGCGTAATAGGTTGCGTTACCATACGAAACTTGGCCAGAAAAATATTCGTCGTTTTCAAACCGATACAAAATATCTGCTAATTGGCCGCGCGTTACATCCTGGTCTGGATTTAAATTTCCTTCGGCATCTAAATAAACCGCACCTTCTTCTAAAGCGTGAAAAACATAACCTGCGTACCAACTATCAGCGGGCACATCTAGAGCGGGATCAATTTCAATAGTGTATTTTTCGATAAAACTAAAAGGCACGGACTGAGAAACAATTTTTAGTGCTTCGGCTAAGTTTACGGTATTAGCTGGTTTAAAGGTGCCATCTGGATAGCCATCAATGATTCCGTTGCTGTAAGCAGATTTTAGAGTGAATTCATACCAAGCTCCGGTTTGAATGTCGCTAAAATTAAGTATGACTTCTTCGGTTGTTTCGGTAGGAATTAATTCTTCGATTTCAAAATACATCATAATGATTTTGAGTGTTTCGACCCGGTTAATGGGATCGTAAGCGCGGAAAGTACCATCATCGTAACCTTCAACAATGCCGCGTTCATATAAATCTAAAATCGCCGGATAATATTCATTGTTTTCGGAAAGATCAGAAAAGATGGATTCAGTTTCAATTTCGATTGATACCTCTGCTGTGGCATCGGTTACAGTGATTGGTTCTATTTCTTCAGTTGCAAAAACCACTGCACTAGGCAGAAAGATTGATAACCCAATAATGACAGTAATTAGTTTTTTCATACCATAGAGATCACCACTGCACGGTGGTCGCCAGTACCTTCGCTATAAGTTGTAATGTCTTCGAATTCAGGCTGAGCTAAATAAAGGTGAACAACACGACGGAAATAAGGAGACATGGGTGGGAGCTTGCGAGAAGTACTGTCTTTCCTAATTTGATCGATTTTTTGTTCGGTAATGTTAATGACATTTTCTTCTTGGCGTTTGCGGTAATTATCAATATCTAAATTGATAGAAAAGGCTTGATCGATTTTTTTGGAAAGAAGAATTTTTAAAAGATGTTGAATCGCATAAAGAGTTCCCCCGTGATAACCAATTAGATCTTTAGGATCTGGGGCTTCAATATTAATACGATATTGATTGTCTTCTTGAGCCTCAACATCAATCCTTGTAAAAGGAATGTGCATTAATTCTAGAAGCGGTTTTAGAGTTTCGCTAATGATTTCCTCCATTTTAGATACAATTAAATGATATTTTTTGAAAAGAAACGGTGGGGACAGCTCTTATTTATCTTTTTTCTCAATTACTTTCACAGTGGCAGCTCCTTTTTTGGGTTTGTCATCTAGGCTCTCTTTGTTTACCACAAGTTGTTGAACGATGCCATATATTGTGGAAGTTCCCCAGTAAAGTCCTACACCAGCTGGCATGCTAGCAGTAAAGAAAGCAATCATTACGGGCATAAAGTACTTCATCATGCTGGTTGCCATTTGCATCTCGTCTTGCATGTCACCAGGCTTTTTAACTTTTTTAGAGACATTTTTCCCTCCTTTTGGAGTATTAGCTTCTTTCTTTTTCTTGGCGCGGGACAGGGCTAGATTCATTTGAATAAATTGTAAGCCACCCACAATTAAAGGTAGGACAATTACGTTTAATTCCATTAATTCTAGAATCCCTAAGAAGTTAGTGTTCATGGCCACAAAGCTAAATCCATCACCAACAAATCCGTATAAGAGTTCAAATTTATCAATGTGTAAGCCTTCACGCACCACGTAATAAAGTCCAATCAAAATTGGGAATTGAATGAAAATTGGTAAACAACTTCCAAAAGGAGTGACTTTGTTGGATTTCCATAAATTCATGGTTTCCATGGCCAGTTTTTCTTGATTGTTTTTGTACTTCTTTTTTAGAGCTTCTAGTTTGGGTTGAAGTTCTTGCATTCTTTTTTGAGAACGCATTGCGCGTTGAGAAGGTACTAATAGAATAGTCCTAATAATTAACGTTAAGATAATAATGGCAAAACCAAGGTGGTTTCCAGGAATTACCTTAATAAGGAACACCATGGTGTTCAAAATTGGTTGATAAATTCCTTTTAACCAAAAATTACCAAGCATGGTGCGCGGGACAACAGAAAATTCATTTGATTCAAAAATCATCATTTCAGGAGCTTCTCCTTCGACATCATAAACATAGGCAGAGACTTTAATATGGTAGCGTCCGTATTCTCCAAAAGTGCGATAAGCCCAGTTTTTATAACTAACACTAATTCCTTCGGTAGATGGGATTTCGTAAGCTTCAGCTTCACAGGTTTCATCCTCACCAATGGGGATTTTTACCCAATCAGAATTTTCGTAACGATAAACCTCAAAAAGTCTTTCGCCACAAAAATCTGGCAGCATAATTACGTCTGCGGTGTTGTTTTGCAGGGTAAGAGAGATTTCCTTACCCAACTTATATTCGGTTTTTGTAGTGGCAATTCCTAAATCACTGGCTGCTAAAGTAGGTTCCATTTCTTTTTCATTCCCCATGTTTTGCATAAACAACATGATGGATAAGAAAACTAAGGCCCAGAGTAAGAATTTATTTTTCATGCTTTAAGTTGAGAGATTAGGGAGAGTAAATCAGTTTCTAATTCCGCATAAGTTGATTCTATAATAGCTTTTTTAGGTAGAATTAGAATGTCAAAGTGGTCTTTTGGGGGGAAAGTCTCTAGATTTAAGCGAATGATTTCTTGAATTTGTCTTCTAAATCGGTTTCTAGTAACGGCTTTATTGGAGATTTTCGTACTAATAATCACGCTAAAGCGATGTTCTTTGTGCTGATTTCTAATAAATCGCAGTACCATAAACTTGCCCATCGCTTTCTTACCGCTCTTAAGGATGGCTTCTGGTTTATCCTTTTTTGTTAAGCGGTGTTTTGAGGAAAACATAATTAGCGAGACAGTCTTTTGCGACCTTTTGATCGGCGTCTTTTAAGGAGCCGTTGACCTGTTTTTGACGCAAGACGAGATAAGAAACCGTGTTTCCGAGAGCGTCTGCGTTTGCTGAGTTTTTTAAGCATGATTTTTTCTACTAATTGCCAAAATAAGCGTCCGGATACTAACGGGTTTAGGGGGTGGAGTCAACCGGTCTTGCTCATTTGGGGCTTTTTTAGTATGTTTACCCTGCTTTAAAATTACTTTAAATATCATGGCTTTTCGTATCGCACATGAATTCTTGATGATCGGGAAGGAGTCACTTGGTTTCTCCAAAAACTATTTTTATGAATGGGAAGACGGAATGGGTGGTCCTCGTTCACAGATTTTCTTAAATCTTCGCATTGATTCAACTGAAGTTCCAGGGAATGAAATTGGTGAGTCAATTTTCGAAATTATCAAGAATTATTTTTTCCATGGTTTGGAGCGTGATGCTTCGAACCGGTTTGAAGACACTTTGAAAGAAGTAAATACTGAAATTCGTAAAAAGGAGGATGAATTAGGAATAAAGTTTGTTCCTAATATGCACGTAGTAGTGGCGGCTGTTTGGGGGGATTCCCTTTATTTGTCGCAACATGGTGAATCTGAGGCGTATTTAGTTCGTCGTCGATTTGTAAGTACTGTTTCCGAAGGATTATCAGATCCTAAGAATAAAGATGAACTTTTTTCTAATATCTCGAGTGGGGATTTAACGGCTGGTGATTATTTGTTGTTTTGTTCTTCTCGACTAGTTCGATACATTACAAAATCTGATTTAGGGAAGTTAATTTCCGAAGAACTTTCTTTAAAAGTGGCTCTCAACGCTATTAATGATGCGGTTTCGATTGATTTAATGGATCGAATGAGTGTTTTGGGTGTTCACATTGAAGGGGTGGAGGAAGTAATTGATGGTGGAGATGCGCAAGATGTGAGCGGACAGGGTTCTAATTGGGCTAAGAAATTGCCTAAATTAGGAGCATCGCTAAAATTGCATTTAGGTAAATTGATTCCTGAAAAAGGGGAGAAAATCGAGAAAATAGAGGGAATTGAAGAGGTTGAAGAGGTTGAAGAAATTGAAGAAGTAGAAGAAATTGAGGAAGTTGAAGAAGTAAAAAGAGAAGTGGCGGAGAAAATAATAGAAGGGACTGAAGAAGTTCAAGTTGAGGCAGAGGTTCAAGCCGAAGTCCCCAAAAAAAGCAGCAAAAAACAAGCTTTGGCTGATATGACAGATTTAATCCAGGAATGGAAAGAACTTAAACGTGACAAAATTTTGTTGGCGCTAGTTGCGGTGGTGGTGATGTTGTTGGTAGGGATTTATATGGTGCGACATCAGGGAGAAAAACAGCAACTCATGGAAGATTTAGAGACAAAACTGGAAACCGTAGAACTCAATATTAATACCGCTCAAACACAAGGTAGTTATGACAAAGAATCAGCCACGGCCCTTTTGGATGAGGCTGAGGAATTAGCTTTGGAAGTTTTGAATTCTGGTTATTTGCGTGGTAAGGCTAGTGAATATTTAGGAGAGATCGAAAGTCAGCGTGATTATTTGGATAATGTGACGAGACTAGAGACTCCGACGGTTTTTGCAGATTTCGCAATAGCTTATCCAACCGTAAATATTTTGGGAATTGTGCCATTTGGTGATCGTTATTATGTGTATAGTTATAACCAATTGTTCGAAGTTGTTTTGGGTGATATTCAAGAGCCGGTAACGATTGATGCGGATGAAGTAGTAGTAGATGCGGCTTATTTTGAAGAAGATGAGTCAGTTCTTTTCTTAACTAAGGCAAATAGAATTATTGAGTTTAAAGATGATCAGTTTTCATTTGTTGATACCGATGATGGATCTTGGCATTCAGCTGTAGATTTAGAAATCTATAATAGTCGGATTTATTTACTTGATGCTAGCCAAGGACAAATTTGGCGCTATTATCAACAACGAAATGGTTATAGTGGCGCAGATGCTTATGTAACAGATGGGACGGATCTTATTAATACGAAGTCTTTGGCGATTGATGGGTTTGTTTATATTTTGAGAGACGATGGAGACATTGTTAAATTATTAAGTGGAGAATATGTGGATTATTCGATTAAAAATGTGCCAACGACTGACCTTTCGGGGGCAATTGAAATTTATACGGAATTTGAAATGTTCCAAGTGTTTATGTTAGATGCAGTCGGAAATAGAGTTTTGATTTTTAATAAAGATTCGCGGACAGGGAATTTAGCTTATGCTAGTCAGTATGTATTGGAGACCGAGGAATCGCTTAAAAAGCTTTACGCTGATAAAGAGTCTGGGCGTGTTTATGTAGTTGGTGATACTAAGGTTTACGAGATTACGTACTAAACGTCAAAAGGTTTAGGGAGCGTGTCATATTCTTTGGCGTGAATTAGTTCAACGCCGTGTTTTTTGAAAGGATCGTATTGAGGAAGGACATCGGGATAACCATGGACATAGACGACCCGTTTTATCCCAGCAGAAACAATTAGGCATTCACAAATTCGGCAAGGGTGAGTAGTGACATAAATAGTGGTGTCTTTGGTTGAAATTTGGTCTTTGGCGGCTTGGGCAACAAGGAATTGTTCGGCGCAGAGCCCATAACAAATTTCGCGATTGGAACCTGATGGGACGTTGCGAATGTCGCGAATACAGCCGATTTTGTTGCAGTCGAACTTAGGAAGAGTGTTATTGTGGGATTCAATTAAGATTTCTCCGTTGCGAGCAAGAATTGAAGCCACGCTAGCGCGGATACAAGTTGAATTTGGAGCGATTTTTACAAGTCGTTTGAGGACTTTATGATCGTTTTCAGTGAGCATGAATTTAGTTTACACTAAATCAATCCAAAAACGGAGTTTAGTCGGGAGGTCACCAGTTTGTTCACATTCGTTTTCAAAAATTCCATTATTTTTTTCAATAATTTTAAGGGAAGGGGTATTTGTTTTGTCACAGGTTATTAAGATACGGTCTAGTCCAAGAGCCGCCGCTTTGGGGAGCGCTAGTTTTAGGATTTGAGTTCCGTGACCTTGGCGACGCATGGAGGGACGAATAGCATAACCAATGTGACCACCAAAATTAGTTAAGAAATCATTCAAACGATGGCGGATGTTAATGTGGCCGACAAATTCGTTGTTTTCGTCTATTAACCAATAAGAAGTGCAGGGAACCCAATTGTCAGGTAAGTCTGCGCCTTCGGAGTGGTTTAAAATTCGTTCAATGTACGACTCAAGTGTGCGAGGAGTTTCGTCTGGAAATTTCCAAAATCCAGCTTCTTTGGTTTTTTCGAATTCCATAAGGGCGTCAAGAAAACTGTCTTTGTATTTTAGAGAGGGGACTATGAGTTTCATTTTATTTTTGTTTGTAGGGCCGTGATTTAGAACATCCAGGGATATTCATTTTTTACTTCTGTAATTAGGGCTTCTGGTTTGTAGATTCCTAGCTCACAGATAACACCGGTGATGTCATCGGGATCAGAAACTTCAAAAGCTGGGTTATGGATTTTGACACCTTTTGGGGCATCGGGCCAAACTTCGGAGGGGTCTCGTTCTTCGATTTCTTCTTCTACGCCAAATACTGTTTCGGGATTTAGTTTCCAGGAATTGGTGCAGGTGTAGGCTGGCACATCATATTTTTGGGCAAATTCTAACATTTGGCGGGTGCCAATTTTGTTAATGACTTTTCCTTCGGCGGAAAGTGAGTCGCAGCCAAATAAAAATAAGTCAGCTTCTTTCATGGCCATGCGTCCTCCAGAATCTACAAAATGTTCAACGGGGATGCCGTGTTTGGCAAGGGTTTCGGCTGTAATGCGGCCCTGATAGCGAGGGCGAGTTTCGGTGTTGTAAACAGTAAAACGTTTGCCGTCTTCCCAAGCTTTGATAATGCAACCTTCGCTGGTGGAGGAGTGACAATGGGTAATAACAATCATGCCATCATGAATTTTGTTAGCCCCGTATTCAGAAATTTTTTCTTTGGATTCTTTGAAATATTTGAGAACGTCTTCGGTGACATTTGGGTTGTCCTTGTAATTGGTGAGACAGAATTTTAAGGCGTTGCGGAGGCCGGGTTCTGTGGCGCGCGCCGCTATTAATTCGGCTGCTGCGGCTTCGAGCGTAGCGTGATCGGCTCCTTCCTGCAGTTTGGAGGCTAGAGCTTTGACTGCGGCGCGCGCAATGCGTTCCGCTCCTTGGATTTCTAAGCTTTTAATCTTAGCCACGGTGTCTTTTAAATCTAGAGTCTCCATAAGGTTTATTTAATAGTGTAGGGCTTGTCTTTTAAGGCGAATTTAAGCGCAGTTTTTAGGGTTTCAGCGCTATCGGAATAAATGGTAAAAAGCACATCACCTTTCTTAACTTTATCTCCAAGTTTTTTCTCGAGCCATAGTCCAGATCCAGGTGATTTAGGTGCTCCGGCTATACGAGCTACGCGAGCAACCATTTTGTTATTAACGTGAGAGACAACTCCAGATTTTTCGGCTTTAAAGTCTTTTTTGAGACGACCAACTTTTGGGTTTAGGGTTTTTTGGCCTTGGGCTTTGATGATTTTGAGCATTTGGTCGTAAGCCGCTCCAGAATCTAGTTGTTTAGCAGCTAGTTTGGCGCCTTGTCCTTTTTTGGATTTGCCACACATTTCGAGCAAAATCCCAGCCATGTAAACAGCTTTTTCACGGAGATCTTTTGATCCACCACTGTCGCCACGAAGAGTGGCTAAAACATCAACTGCTTCTAAAGCTGGGCCAATTCCTTGACCAATCGGTTCTTCGCCTTCGGTCATAATAACTTTGACTTTCATGCCAAGCATGCGACCAATATTTTCAAATCGTTTTTTGAGTTGCATTCCATCCTTTTTCGTTTTGATTTTAACTTGATCACCGACTGGAATATCAATCAAAACATGATTAGATCCAGCTGAGAATTTTTTGGCCATAATTGAAGCGAGTAGCATTCCCTGAGGATCTAGACTTAGAGGATGACGAACTTTAATCATCTTGTCGTCAGCCGCTGCTAAGTCAACACCACCACCCCAGGCAATAAAGCCACCAGTTTTTTTAGCAATGCGCATTAAATCATCAGCTTCAATGGCAACTTCACACAGAGTTTCCATAGTGTCAGCCGTTCCTGCCGGGGAAGTAATTGCCCGGGAGGAAGTTTTGGGCATTGTTAGCCCAAGGGAAGTACAAATTGGAATAATTATCATAGTGGTTCTGTTTCCTGGAACTCCGCCAATACAGTGTTTATCTAGCACGATTTTTCCTTTCCCAAAATTTAATTTACTCCCGTGTTTTACAATGGATTTAGTTAAATTTACTGTTTCTAGATCACTTAAACCATGAATCATAGCTCCAGATACAAAATAGGCCATTTCTACCGAAGAAAGATCTTCGGCCACTACATCTCGAATGATTTCATCAATTTTGCGGGCACTTAATTTTCCGCCTAATAATTTTTCTCGAATATAAATTACCGAAGTCGGTTTAGAAGTGCGATTAACTGTAATGGTGTCGCCTCGTTTTACTTCTAATTTTTTCCAAGTTTCCGTAAAAAGCCCAATTTGATCGCGTTTTAAATAATCTTCAGAAATATCCAAAATGGCGTTTACTTCGCGGCGAGCTTTACCTTTTCCAATCGAGAGTTCAACTCGATCTCCAGGGTGAAGGTCTAGTTTGTGGGCCGTATCTTCGTGTAGAACCGCAATCCAGGTGTTTCCGGATTTGATTTCAATTTTCTTTGGTTTTAGTTTAAGCATTGTTATAGGAGGGTTATTTACTCATATTATTTTAACACATTTTGCCCTTAAACTCAACCTGGAGTTAATCTGTTGATAATTTGTGAGCAAAGTTTATAATGATCTCCTTATTTTAAAATCAAAAAGGGTGGATGTTGAAGCTTTAGAATATACAGATGTTCTCGTTGGACAAATGGGCCAGTCAGTTTCAAGGGAGCTTCGGGAACTTTTGGAAGAATTGTCTACTCGTCAAATAACCGCAGTTTCCGAAACTATTCCTGATGTGCCTTATAATTATGAGGATTGGCTTGTTTATCTGGAAAGGCCGGATCAGTTTTTGACTAATATGGCCGAAACTGAAGAAGAAGTAAGAGAGTTAAAACGCGTTAAAAGAAAGATGCTGGAAGTTAATGATGATTTAGATCGAGCGCTGATTCGTTTAAGGCTACCTTTTTTAGATGGTGAAGCAGAGGAAAATCTTTTGCAAAGTTCGGAATGGCCAGAAATTCGAGAGTTGCTTTTGTTGTTTGAATCACGTTTTATTCCGCGTATTCCGGGAATTGTTTGTTTGTTAGAAAGAGCAAATAATCATTTGTATAAGGGTAAACCTTTTGTAGGGGTAGAAGAGCGTTATGGGTTTGTGGATGTAGTTGATGCGATGGGTTTTACCGAAGATACAATTTTGCGAGGGGCATCAGCTTCTTCACGTAGTTTGTCTGAGGGTTTATTTCAGCCGACTTTTGATGCTTTAGAAAGGGCTGATGGTGAGCGTTTAATTCAAATTGCTGGTGATGCTTTGGTTCCGGTTAGGCAGGTGGAGTCTTTAGAAGATGAGCGGAAAAATCATTTGGGTTTTATGGCGAATGTGGCTTGTGGATTAAAAGTTCCTTGTCATATTACGATTGGAGAGGGTCGATTTATGGAGATTGTTACCCCAAGTGGAAAATTGTTAATTTTGGGAGAGGCTTTTGATCGGGCTGAAGCAGTGCAAGGATTAAGTAAAGACGGGATTAATGTTGGAGATAATTCGATAATAATTTTTTTTGATGAAAAAGGTGACATTCATTATTTGGAAGTAGATGATTATTTAGACGAGAGGTCGCTTCCAGATGATTCTCAAATACAGTTTTTTATGGGGGCGGATACTGATGAGATCAAAAATGATCCGGCTGTTATTTTGGATGGAGTGCGACGACAAATGGCTTTAACGGCGAGTCCGATGTCATTTGAAGCCTTGCAATCAAAAGAAACAGTGGAACGAAGCGCTATTAGTTTGTATGCGCAAGCTCCAATCGAAAGTGACAATCCTGATGAGTATCCACAAGAGATTTTTAAATGGGAAAAGCAACTGATGCAGCTAGCCCAAAAATATAATGCGAAGGTTAAGTTTTTTACTTTAAATGGAGGTAAAAAAAGTGGAATTTTAATTTTTGGAGCACAAGGTTCAAGTCAAATTAATAAAGAAGAGCGGTCTGCTCGTTGTGCGAATGAGCTTTTAGGTTTTTATCCTACCTCTCAAATTGGTCTTAAGCAGGGAGCTATACATGTTTCTAATATGGGAGAAAAGGATGTAAGTGGGGTTCAAGAATTGGTTTCGGATGCGGTAAATGGGTCACATCGTTTGGCGACTTGCCTGGGAGTGCCTGGAATCCGAATGGATCAGACTACTTATGAATTATTTAAACAAAGAGGAATTTTAATAGTGGAGGAGAAATCGGAAGAAATAGAATTGAAAACTTATGGCTTGCAGACCGTGTTGGTAGGGTTGGGGTTTGAAATTGAAGAAATAGATTCCTATGTGCGTGAAGATAAAGTGGAAGAATTAGTAGGACTTGTAAGTGGAGCTGATGTAAATTCTGTTCGCCAGTGGAATTTAACTGGTGAATTTGGCGCGGGTCAGGTGTCAGTTTTGCAAGCGGCGGCTCAACAATTACAATCTGAGCATGGGATGCAAATAGTAGTGTTGTCTGAGCATCATGATCATAGCTATTATTCTGGTTTAAGGCAGGTTTTTAGTTCGATTTTTGCTGATATTGAAGAGTTTTCTGATTGGCTTGAAAAAACGGGTGCCCCTGCTGGACAAGTAGAGATTTGGAAAATGCTTTTTGGGGAACTTGTTGGCGGGGAAGAAATATTTTTATTGAATCATTTTGATTATGCTAAGCCCGAGCTGGCTAATTTATTAAGTTTTTTTGGTGAAAATTTTGGGGTGGCTTGTCCGCATTGGGCAGGGATGGATGGGGTTTCTCAGGATGTTTTGTTTGATTCAGAGGTGATCGTGATAGGAGTTGACTGTGAAGCAGCTCCAGAATCAGTTAATTTTGAAAATGTTCCTTTGGCAGAGGCTCTTAAGATAGTTGCTTTTTATTTAGAAGTCCCAATTCAAGAGATTGGGTACTCTGAGGTGGCACATGCTTTAGTTCAATTGGTTAGTGATATGGGTTCTTATAATCCTATGGTGCTAGAGGTCTTGATAAAAGATTGGTTGCGGGAAGGGGTTGTAATGGTTGGTTCGACAGAGTTTGTTTGGGATAGATTAGATCTTGATAGAAAGGTGTCTCAGTTAGAAAATATAGTGAGTCATTATTCAGATCAGTTAAAAAGAATGGCTTCGCGGACTTTGCTTGGTATTGCTTTAGCAATGGGAGAGTTTTCAGAAGAAGAACTTCGTTTAGCCGCTAGCCCGCCAATTCAAGATTTTGAACCTCTTTTACTTGAATTGCAGCAGGTTGGTATTTTTAGAGATGGTGAAGTTGCTTTTAGGGAATCGTATTTTGTAACTACTGGACGTCAGATTCAGGAATTACGAGTAGAGAGGCGTTATGCAGATGTGGTGGAAAGAAATTTACGTCGAGCGGTTTCGGAAGATCAAATTCCATTTGAAAAATATTTAAGAACGTGTGGAAATATGGGAATTGGTTGGACAAGGCCAGTTTTGCAGGCATCGTTTTCGCAATTAAAAGAAGCTTTTCAGGCGCAAAACTTGTTTGAAGTTATGGATATTGGTCAGCAGATTTTAGAGATTGAAGATGAAGAAGCTCTTAAAGGATTTGAATTAATTGATTTTTCTGAATTATTACAGCTTTTTAATTATTTAATAGAGACGAAAATTATTTTGGGAGAGAGCGTGGAACAAGAATTGGAATTAGCTTTAAAAATAGTAGGGTTTATTCCTGCCAAAATGAAAAAAGATTTATTTGCAGATGTGGCTCGGTTGTTAGGTTTGCAAACCGAGGCAATGTATAGATCAAATAGTGATTTAGAGGCACATGGACAGGCGGTGGCTGATTTGAAAATGCATTTTGATAGGGGGTTTAAGTTTAGAAAATTCCCTTTTATAACTGGGGTACTGGCTTTGTATGATGCTAAATTAGCTTATCGTCGAGCTGATTCTCCCGAGGAAAAAAATAAATTGTCATATATTGATAAGGCAATTGTTGGCTTGGGTTCATTGGATCCAGTGGGTATCGAGCCTTTTGACTCTGATGTTAAAAGGTTTAGGTTGCAGGCTGAAGGATATCGGTTGTTGGAGTTAGGTGAATCGCAAGAATTAGGAAATGTGCAAGTTTATATTAGAAAAGTGACGGAGTTTTTGGATTCCCAAGAAGATGTGGAGAGTAGCCATCAAAAGGAAGCTAACATGCAATTAGCCTTGTTTTTGGCACGCGCTTTTATGGCTCCTAAGGCAGAACCAATTAGTCTAGCCGAGGGAGAAAGGGTTTCTCGTAAAATTATTAAGAGAGCGAAAGAAAATCATTTTAGGGATGCTGGATTAAAGGGGTATGGTTATTTAATTGATGTACCTAAAATTAGAGGTGGTAAGTTGATGGAGGAAGGGCGCTATGAACAGGCTTATTATGAACTTGGGCGTATGGAGCGGATATGGGATGACATGAAAGCATTGGCTGCGCCGTTGCGAGATCAAGAAAGTGTAGCCAGGATGTTGTTGAAATCACAATTAACTTGGGCGTTTGGGTTAATGGACCAGTATGTTTGTTTAGAAAGATTAGGGGAATCTCCGGCTCCAATTCTGCATAGATTAAAAAAACAATGGGATGAATTGCAAATTTTTAGAGAAAAACACCCGAGAGCATGGCTTGAATGTTCTAGTCTTATTCCGCGTTTAACAAATTTTTTGGGGGCTCATTAAGGTTGTTATGTTTTAGCTATAACATAACTATTGCAACATGCTAAATTGTGGGATAAGATAGATTCCAATTTAACCACCCACCCCCATGAAGAATGGCCCAGATGTCTCTGATCGAGGCGTACGCGTCAGAGAAGATACCTTAATTGCTAGTGTAATGGAGCGCTCCTTGGCGAGGGAGTTTTTAGCATATTTAGATAAAGTTGTTGTTGGAGCTAAATTTAAGGGAAAGGATTTGAGTGATTTTAGTTTTGATGGTTATCGTTTTCAAGGTGAATTTAGGGAGCTTCGAGATCGTTTTGCTGAGTCGTTGGAAGGAATTGTTGGTATGAGAGTAGCCTCTGATGATGACGATGCGTTAGATGCTCTTTATGATTGGGAGCCATTGGATGAATTAATGCGTGAAATTGAGAGAGTATTTATGGAGCATGTGGAAGATCTTGATGAAGGAAAGTTAGACGAGGCTTTGGAGGAGGCTTCTGATGATGAAGAGCAATTAGCAATTATAAATAATTGGTTTAAAAAGCAAATTAGAGCCTTGGAAACTAAGTGTCCAAGTTTGGTAAAGGAGCGAGAGAATCAAGAGGCAGGATTAGCCGAACGATTAAAGCGTTTGCCACAGGGGCAGTCAGAATTGGTAAGTATTGATGGTGCCCCACGTTTGAAGAATACCGGGCTGACACGTTTAGGTTGGGATTTCAGTGATAAGTATATGAGATATAGGGAAAGTGACGCTGAGAACGGAATTTTGGTCGTGCGTATTCCAGTGCGGGAAGCCCAGGGTGAAGAATGCGATAAACCGGATGCGAAAGCAGTATCTATAAAAGGAGGGAGTAAGAAGGAAATACCAGTTATGTTTATTGGTTATGAGAACAAGGAAACTTGTACTCATATTTTGATTCATCGGGTTGAAGGGAAGAGGCCTGGCAATGTTGATGGTAATGATGGTTTGGTAGGTGACCGATTAGTTTTATTTGGTTAAAATATTATTGTTATGACCACCCCAGATAACCCAGAAATTTTTAGTCCCACAATAGAGGATTTTGAGTTATTGAATGGCGGTATTCATCGGACAGATATTGATGGGTTACGAGAACGTCGTACTTTGGAGCGAGCAGTTTTTGAGGTGATAAATAACTTAGTAGATTCGGATTATCAAGATATTACAATTGATGCGGTTATTAATGGGTTGCAAAAAGTTTTTGCAGAGCAACGTGGAATTGGTCGCATCCCCCCAAATAACCATGGTGTGCCTAATTTTGTGGGTTTTTTGTATAACTCTGTAGAAGAGGGAGGAGAGGAAACCATGGAAGTTGCCCGATTTTGGGAGTCGCTTTGTAATGCCGTGGATATTGTGCGGAATTATCGTATGCAAATGAGTTTATTAAGGGAATCAACCCTTGAATTTAACGGAGATATAGATTTAGAGAGTGCGGTGAAGGCTGTCGAGGATAGATTTGAAATTACCCCATATGAATTGGCTCCTTTGACAGTGCGTTTGCAAGGAGTTTTTGAACGTAAAGAGTTTTCGGAGCAGGCGCAACAGGATCAATCTAAAGTAGAATGGTCTCCAGAAGAATTAAGAGAATTGTTAATTAATGCTTGCCCACAGCTATGGTTAGAGCGACAACGTCAAGAAATCGGAATTAAAGTAAAACTTATTAGAGCGGCAACTTATGGGCCGCGTTATAGTGGCGGGCCACAAGGAATTCAACAAGTTGATGGCCCAAATAGGATGTTTGGATTTGATGAGCAAGCTTTGTCAGTATTGCAACAAATGACTGAGGGATCGTTGGAGGAGGGAATAAGTTTTAGTTGGGATCTTAATGCATCTTTTGACCCATTAGTTTTTTCTAAGTTTCCTGTAGTGGAAGAGCTTCCTTTTAGTGGAGAAGGGAAATTCGATGTGCTCATGTTTGATCGGGATGCTAGACAAGGGGATAGGCAGCAATCGGAAGTGTGGACTGCCTCTAAAAATATGACTCATGCTGGTTTTTGGCATCCAACTGATGATCCGGCGGCGGCAACTAAATATGCAGTTCAAGTTCAATCTTAATTTTTTATTATGACTACCCCAAAATCAGAACAACACGGAATTCGTTCAACGTCGAAGCGTGTGCGGGCCATGGAACAACGCCCAGTAGAAAGAGTATTAAATACAGTTTTGTTTGAGTTATTAGTGGAAGATAGCACAGCGGCTGTATTAGGAAGTAGATGTCGAGAGTTAGCGGAAGAAGCAGATTATCGTGGTTTGATGGAGGAAATATTTAAGCATGCAGTGGGTTTATTAGAAGAAGAGTTAGATTATGATTTTGGAAGACCAATGAATGGGGAATGGAAAGGGAATGAACTTTGGGATGATCGAATTCAATTTGCAGCGGGTAATCTAATTGTTTTACAAAAGCAATGTGTGAGTGCTTTGTATGCTAATGATCAGAGGACGCAGGGGATGAGCTTAGAGGCAGTAGTGTATGCATTGCGTGGAACTGTAGAAGATTTGGCAATAGATTTTCGGGAGCAGAAAGATGGGATTAGGGATAGGTTAGAGGGTGCTTTTAAAGGACAAGCTGATCAAGAAGTAAATATTTTTACTAGGGATGCTGGGGAGAGAATGAAAGAGGTTTTGGCAGAACTTGAGGGGAGTGGAGGAGTTTGTTATTGGCCTGAGAATGCAACGGAGTTTGATGATGTTCAAAATGTTAAGCCTTATGTAGTGTTAGGTTTAGATCCAGTAGATGATAAAGAACCAGAGTTTGATTTGGGGCATTTAGGAGATCCTGATGAAGATGGTTTGCGCGGTGATCGTTATTGGGTTTTTGCAGATCAAACACCAACTTTATATGTTGTAGGAAGGTGGCAAGATTTAGTAGAAAATCGAGTTAATTCTGCGCCACAAAACTAGTTGCTCCTAGCCACGCAAGATTAAATATGGTGCGTTGGGTTTTGGCATGAGAGGTGCTTTCGATGAGCACGCCAATTTGTTCTTCGGGATTTAAGGAAATGATGGCGACCGAGTTATCGTAAATAGAGATGTGATTTTCAAAAGGAAATTGTTTTGGTTTTACGAAAAAGATTTCGAGGAGTTCGCGTGGGTAGTTTTTTGGGTAGTACTTTTTAGTGTGAGTGGTGGCAGCATCAGTTTTTGGGGAGATGAGGCGTTTTTTGACTTTGTTTTCAAGGGATTTTTTGACGTATTCCGGGAGATAGTCGGGAAGGAGTTTTTGGAGTTTTTCGAGATTAGTGTAGCCCAAGATTTCGCTTTCAGCTTTTAGAGTTTGGTTAAAAATTTCCTTGATGCCGTCCAAGCCTTCAAAGGCGCGAATTTTTGGTTTAAAAGGATGGGTGTTGGTGATGGAGAGAAGTTCAGGGAGGAGTTCTTTAGCACGATTAAAGCGTTGCTCTTGTTGGTTTAAAAAGACTTGCGGTGGCTCGGGCATAAAGAATTGTACCTTGCCTCGTTGAACTGGCACGATCAAGCTTTTTTTGGTGAGTTTTTCTAGTAAATGGTAGCAATTTACGCGCGCGACACGAGCTTTTTTAGCAATTGTAGAGGCGTAACCACCGCCCAATTCGAGCGTGGCAATAAAGACTTTGGCTTCGTCTTTGGAAAGGCCAAATTGTTGCAAATTATTTGTGAGGTTTTGATTAGTCATGATGCCGCTCCGCCGCGTATTAAATAAATAGGTTTAAATATAATTTTTGTGAGGGCAAGGCGACGGGATCGCTTTGCTTCCTGTCGCTAGTTGTAAAAGATTTTCTACAAGTATTTTACCAAAAACAACAGGTTTAATCAAGTTTGGGAAATATGCTTGTCTTGCTAAATTTACAAAAATGTTTTATTATGTAAGCGTCATTTAATCTTTCTTAATTATGGCTTCAATTACCAAGCAATGTGCGGTTTCGGGAAAGGGATTTGTTATTACAGACGAGGATCAAGCTTTTTATAAAAAAGTGGAGGTGCCAGAGCCAACTTTGTGTCCGGAGGAGCGTCGTCGACGTCGTTTGGCAATCCGAAATGAGACCAGTCTTTATAGTGGGACTTGTGCTAAAACCGGTAAATCTATGATTTCGATGTATTCCCCAGATTCACCGTATACTATTTATGATAGAGATGAGTGGTGGAAAAATGATTGGGATCCCCTGGAGTATGGACAGGAGTTTGATTTTTCTCGTCCTTTTTTTGAGCAGTTTGAAGAGTTGCAGTTAAAAGTCCCACGTATGGCTTTGGTGGGGTTGCATAATGAAAATAGTACTTTTATTAGTTATTCAGCGCATAATAAAGATAGTTATTTGATTTATACTGCGGATTATAATGAAAAGTGTTATTACATGCGGTTTTCAGATCGTAATTATAGTTGTTTAGATGCGGATTTTACTTATGATTCACGATTTTGTTTGAATGTTTTTCATGCAATTAATTGTGAAACGTGTTTTTATTCATACAAAATTAAAGGGTCATCTGGGCTTTATTTTTGTTATAATATGCAAAGTTGTCATGATTGTATGTTTTCTGCAAATTTGCAGAATCAGCAGTATGTGATTTTTAATAAAAAAGTTAGCAAAGAAGAGTATGAAAAAATGAAGGCTAATATGGGATTAGACACGCAAGCTGGTATGGGAAAAGCTAAAAAATATTTCGAAGAACATATTCAAAAATTTCCACGCAAAAATTTAGAAAATATGCGATGTGAAGATTCGACGGGAGATTATTTGGAGGGGTGTAAAGATACCCATGAAAGTTTTAATTGTGAGGGTTTGCGGGATGTTAAATTTGCAACTCATTTACACCAGACTACGGATGCTTATGATTGGGATTTTATTGGGTATAAATGTCAGCTTTGTTATGAAATGTGTAGCTCTTGTTATAATTTGAGGAATTGTCGATTTTGTATGAATATTTGGGAGGGAGCGGATAATTTAACATATACAGACCTTTGTATTGATAATAAGGATTTATTTGGGTGTGTAGGTTTGCGTAAGAAAGAATACTGCATCCTCAACAAGCAATACACCAAGGAGCAATACGAGGAATTAGTTCCAAAAATTATCGAACACATGAAGTCGACTGGTGAATGGGGTGAGTTTTTTCCAGTGTCTATTTCTCCTTATGGCTATAACGAGACTGTGGCGCAGGAGTATTTTCCTTTAACTAAGGAGGAGGCTTTGACACGTGGTTATAAATGGAAAGATAAAGATGATAGTGCGGCTTATCAAGGGCCAGAGGTTACATTGCCAGAGGCGGTGGCGGACGCTGATGAATCTGTTTGTGATAAAGTTTTGCAATGTGCCGAGAGTTCTGATTTTTATAAAATTATTCCGCAGGAACTTAAGTTTTATAAACGGTTTGGAATTGCTTTGCCGCGAATTGCGCCTATGGAACGACATGGCGAGCGTATGAAATTACGTAATCCACGAAAATTATGGGATCGGACGTGTGGGAAATGTGCTGCCTCTATAAAATCTTCTTATGCGCCAGAAAGACCAGAACCGGTTTATTGTGAAGATTGCTACTTGAAGGAGGTGTTTTAGAGGGGTATACTTTTGCCCGCTATGAGAATTCCTTTTAAAGGTAAATATCGGACTTTAAATACAGTGAAAATTTCGGCCCAGTCTTTGCGCTTAAATTTAGCACTGTATCGAGAATTGGCGCCGGAAAAGATGGTGTGCCCGGTTTTAAAAGCAAATGCTTATGGGCACGGATTAACAGAGGTTGCGAAGGCTTTGGATCCAGAAAAGCCAGAGTTTTTTGTGGTGGATTCGTTGCACGAGGCATATCAACTTAAAAAAGCCGGGATTAAGTCTAAAATTTTGATTCTTGGTTATACATTTCCAGAAAATTTATTGCGTAAAAAGTTGCCTTTTCATTTTGCAGTGAGTGATTTGGGGACGGCAAAGGCTTTGTCTAAATATAAGGCTAAGGTTCACTTAAAAATTGATACTGGCATGAATAGGATGGGATTTTCTGTGGAAAATTTACCGCAGGTTTTAGAGAAATTTAAAGAATTAAAAGTGGAAGTAGTGGGAGTTTTGTCTCATTTAGCAGATGCGGATAATGCGCATGATGTTTCGTATACCAAACAGCAATTTAAGAAGTTTGAAGAAGCGGTTCAAATGGTGCGTACAGCTGGGTTTGAACCAGAGTACGTGCATATTGAGCAGAGTGCAGGAGCGCTTTATGAGGGTGGTTTTAATATGGTGCGATTGGGATTGGGGTTGTATGGAGTATCGCCGTTTGCGGATAATGATATGCGGGCGCAGGATTTAGAGAAGTTGCAGCCAGTGATGCAGTTGGAGTCTACTTTGGCGGGGATTAGGGATTTAGTGAAGGGCGATCGGGTAAGTTATTCGTGTACTTTTGCCGCGAGTCGCGATATGAAAATTGGAATGGTGCCGGTGGGGTATTATGAGGCGTTGCCATGGAGTTTGAGTAATAAGGGTGTTTTGGAGGTGAAGGGTGTTTTGTGTCCGATTGTAGGAAGAGTTTGTATGAATTATACGATGGTTGATTTAACAGGAGTGGAAGATCCAGAAATTGGCGATAAAGTAGTGGTTTATGCGGCTGAATCTGGTGCGAAAAATTCAATAGCAAATATGGCGAAATTGGCGGGATGTATCCCGTATGAGTTATTGACGCGGGTTATTCAAGGGATGAGGCGGGAGGTTGTGAAATAGGTTATTTTTGTAATGTGGTCACGGTTTCTTTGGCGATTTTTAGTTCCTCATTGGTTGGCATTACAACAACGCTGGTGGTGCGTGGTTTGTTTATTAGTCCGGATTTGCCTTCAATGGTTTTTTTGTTTTTTGTGGGATCAAGGGCAAGGCCGAGGTGGGCGAGTTGTTTACAAATATCACGGCGAAGGTACCAGGCGGATTCTCCGATGCCGGCTGTGAAAACAAGTGCGTCTAATCCGCCAAGTGGCACGGTAAGGCTGGCTATTTTTTTGGCGAGGCGATAGACATAGGCGTCATAGGCGCGTTTGACCGCGGCGTATTGTTTGTATTTTTTATTTTGAAGAATTTTCCAAAGTGGGCGCATGTCAGAAGAAATGCCGGAAAGGCCGAGAAGGCCAGATTTTTTATTAACGAGGTGGTCAATATCGCTTAGTTTCATCTTGAGGTGGTCGTGGAGATAGAAAATAATGGCGGAATCAAAGTCGCCGGTGCGAGTGCCCATCATGACTCCTTCGAGCGGAGTGAATCCCATGGTGGTGTCTAGGGATTTTCCGTTTTTAATAGCGGTAAGTGAGACGCCGTTGCCAATGTGGCAGGTGATGATTTTGGAATACTTCTTTTTAGATTTTTTAAGGAGAGAGATTGATTGTTCGGCCACATATTTATGACTGGTTCCGTGGAAGCCGTATTTTCGGATTCCGTGTTTGCGATACAGTTCGTAGGGGAGGCCGTAAAGATAGGCGTGTTCGGGTAAGGTGGCGTGAAAACCAGTGTCAAAGATAGCCACGTTGGTCGCTTTTTTAAGGAGTTTTTGACAGGCAGCGACTCCTTGGATGTTTGGTGGGTTGTGAAGCGGGGCTAGGTCAGAAAGTTTTTTAAGATCTTTGAGGACAGTACGTGTGATGCGAGTAGGGTTGTGATATTTTTCGCCGCCGTGAACTACGCGGTGTCCGACTGCTTCGATTTCTTTGGGATGTGTGAGGTGACCGGATTCTTGCAAAATGGCGAGCGCGATTTTTAGAGCTTGGGTGTGATTTTTGGCTTTAACTTTGGTTTCGATATCTCCTCGAAGGCGGCAGTTTTTGAGACCAATGCCGTCGATGTGTCCGCTAAAAAGTCGTTTCCAACCTTTGGATTCATAAAATTTAAAACGTAGAGATGATGAACCGCTATTTAAGACGAGGAGTTTCATTTTTGGGAGGGTTTACAGATTTACAACACTTTGTCTTCGCCTTGAGCTTCTACAGTGGTGAAGGCGGCGAGAGTGGAAATGTCTTCGGCGGAGCAGCCGCGGGAAAGGTCGTTAACTGGCTTTTGAAGACCTTGTAAGATAGGGCCAATGGCGTGGGCTCCGGCGAGTCGTTCGACAAGTTTATAGGCAATGTTTCCGGCGTTAAGATTGGGGAAAATTAGGATGTTGAAGTTATCGCAGGATTTTCCTTTGGGGAATTTGCGTTCGTAAATGGCCGGAATAAGAGCGGCGTCAACTTGCATTTCGCCTTCGACACAAAGATCGGGTTTTTGATATTTGATCATTTTGGTGGCTTCTCGGACTTTGTCGACAGAAGGATGTTTAGCAGAGCCAGCCGTGGAAAAAGAAAGCATGGCAATGCGGGGCTCAATGCCAAAGCGAACAGCAGTTTCGGCTGTATCCATGGCAATGTCAGCTAAGTCGTGTGAGTTGGGGTCAATAGTGACTGCGCAATCTGCAAAAAGAAGTAATTTATCTTCCCAGATCATAAAGAAAAATCCAGAAACTTTGTGAAATCTTTCTTTGGTTTTAATGATGCGGAGGGCGGGTCGAATAGTTTCGGCAGTGGAGAAAGTGGTTCCAGAAATCATGCCGTCCGCTAGGTCTTCTTCGACAACCATAGTCCCAAAAGTATTGATGTCCTCGGTTAGTTCTTTACGGGCTTGATCTTGATTGATTTTACCGCCGCGAATTTCTACATATTTATTAACAAAAGGTTCTAAATGCACATCGGTTTTGGGATCCATAATAGTTACTTTGTCCCAGTCGATAGTTAGGTTTAAGTCTTTGGCTTTTTTTTCTAATTCTTGGGGGACACCTAAAAGAACGGGATGCGCAGTGCCTTCTTTTAAAATTGTTTCAGCTGCTTGAAGAATACGATCATCTAAGGCGGCTTCGGGCAGGACGATATTTTTTGGATCGTTTTTGGCTTTTTGTTTGATAGTCTTGATGAAATTTTTCATGTTGGAAGGGGATATGTGGCGGGGTCCAAGGTAAATATTGACTTAAGTTAGCTAAAGTCATTCTAGCAAAAGTTAGAGCCATCTTAAAATTAGTGAGTGGGCGAGAGATACTTTTAAACTTTTTTTGGCGCAGAGCCTCGAGAACAGATTCGATATTTTTTTCCGCATTAATGAGTACGTGCCCCCCAATTTCTATTTGATCTAAAATATGGATATCAGCGGTGGCAATGTAGGGAAGATCGCAAAGATTGGCGAGGCGACGAGCGCGTCTATTAAAATTAATAGAATGAGAATAAAACCAAGATTTTTCAATGCCATCAAAAATATCAATGTGATCGTAAAGTTGAGATTTTAAGCAACCTTTGCTGCTTGGGAAAAAGGGGTGTGGAGCAATAATAAAGATTTCAGGGTGGTCTTTTTTATAGGCAGCTAGTTGTTTAAAAGTTTGAATAAACTGAACGTCTGGGGGAGCATTTAAAATAAGAATATCACCGTTGTTGATTTCAATTTCAACTCCTTGAATTAGAAGAATTCCCCGTTCTTCAGCATATTTTTTTAAATCTGACCACATGACCACGCGCCAGTGACAGGTGATGGCTAAAACTTCGTAACCCAGTTTGTGGGCACGATCAATTAAGTCATATCCGGTATGCGTAATATAATCCTTGGGGTCACCTTGGATATGAATGTGAAGCGAGCTTTTAAGCATTATTCAGTTGTTTCTTCGGTTACTTCTTCAGTAGGGGCTTCTTCGGTTGCGGTATCTTCTTCAGCTAACGGAGAATCTTCGGTGTCGTCTCCTTCAGCTCCACCAGTTAAGTCTTTGATACTGTCTACAGCGTCGTTAATGCTGTCAGCGGCGTCTTGTACATCTTCGGCGGCTTGTTGCGTTTGATCAATTTTTTCTTGAACCCAATTTTTAGTGTCTGTGATTTTGGTAGCGACG
The DNA here is from genome assembly GCA_018659585.1 of Candidatus Peregrinibacteria bacterium. Classification (GTDB taxonomy): domain Bacteria; phylum Patescibacteriota; class Gracilibacteria; order UBA1369; family UBA12473; genus JABJMC01. Next base: position 5,633 of record JABJMC010000026.1, on the reverse strand, counting down.
TTTTGATAAGCTTCGACAACTTCGTCAACAGCACTAGAAAAACCATTTTTTACACTATCAGTTTCATCACAGCCGGTAAAAGTAAGAAGAATGAAAGCGGTTAAAATAAGGGAGAGGAAACGCATTATGATTTTTTGTTAAAGAGTTTAATAAAATCTCCGTCAAAACTACGAAGGAAATTTTGCATATCTAAAATATCGTTGGGGGTAATGATTCGCGGTTTCTTTTTAAGGATTTTGCGATGTTTTCGATTAGCTGGTCCAAAGAAGACATTGATAATAGTATTGTGTTTACACTTAGGACATTTGGCTTGTAGGTAACCCTCTTTGAGTATTGTGCCAATAAGGGAAATATCGCGGTCTTCAAATTTGCTGTCACACTCGCGACAAGTAATGGTTCCGCGGATTTCTTTTACTAATTGTTTGAATTCTTCGAAGTTCATTTTTTTAAGTTAGGCGTGTTTTTAATTCTATAATTTTTGGAGGGTTTGCGCAATGCGGTCTAAAGTTTTTTCTTTGCCAAGAAGCATAACTATTTCAAAAGCGCCGGGGGAGTATTGCTCTCCAGAGAGAGCAACCCGCAGCGGCCAAAGTACTTGGCCATTTTTCATCCCGAGCCTTTCAATGGTTTTTATTAAATGTTCTTTGATGGCGTCTTCTTCGTCGTAATTGTCTAAATTTTGTAGATCTTCGGCGCAAGCTTGCAGAGCTTGTTTGGCAATTTCAGGAGTAATTTTCATTTTTTCATGCTCAAGAAGAGAAAGATCGTAGTCCATCTTATCAGTTAAGAAATAACGGATCATAGCTGGGGCTTCGGCTAAAGTTTTGATCCTGGTTTGCACCGCGGGAAGGAACTTATATGCGTATTCATTATGTAAATCTTCCGCGGTCCCTTTAAACCACTCTTCTTTTTCCAACCACGGGTAAATTTTGTCGGCAAATTCTTTAGCGGAAAATTCGCGAATATAATGAGCATTAAAGAAATCCAATCGCTCTAAATCAAAAACCGCGCCTGCTTTATGAACTTTTTTAAGGGAAAAAGTTTCGATTAATTCTTTCATTGAAAATATTTCTTGAGTGGAGCCGTCACCGGGATTCCAACCAAGTAAGGCAATAAAATTAATCAGCGCTTCTTTTAAATAGCCTTTGGCAATATAGTCTTCGACAGCCACGTCGTTTTGGCGTTTGGAAAGTTTGGATTTGTCCTTATTTAACAGGAGCGGAATATGAGCAAATTGTGGCTCTTCCCAGCCAAAAGCTCGGTACAAGTAAATATGTTTTGGGGTGCTGGGAAGCCATTCTTCACCGCGAATAACGTGAGTTATGCCCATATAATGATCATCGACCACGTTGGCGAGGTGATAAGTTGGATACCCGTCAGATTTAACTAATACTTGGTCGTCAATAGTGTTGGATTTAAATTGCATATCTCCGCGGATTGAATCGCGAAAGCGCAGGGTTTCGTTTTCTGGGACAGCCAGACGAATAACATGCGCTACACCTTGTTCCATGAGTTGTTTGGTTTCTTCTTTGGGTCTATGGCGGCATTTTTTGTCGTACATGGGGGCTTGTTTATTCTTTTGTTGTTCTTTGCGCATTTCATCTAAGCGATCTTTTGAACAAAAACAGCGATAAGCGTGGCCTTCATCTAGTAATTTTTGGACTTCTTGTTCGTAAGTGTCGTTTCGTTTGGATTGGATATAAGGTCCGTTTTCGCCAATTTCGAGGTCAATATTGTTAGGATCTGGTCCTTCATCATATTCAAGACCAGCCCAAAGTACAGTTCGGATTAGACTTTCAGTCGCGCCTTCTACAAATCTGGTTCGATCAGTGTCTTCGATTCTTAAAATAAGTTTCCCTTCGTGTTTGCGCGCAAAGAGGTAAGCGTACAAGGCAGTCCGGAGTCCGCCAACGTGAAGAAATCCAGTCGGTGATGGTGCAAAACGTGTTTTATACATCGGGCATAAGATACCAGATTAGGGCTCCATCTGCCAAGGAGCCCTTTTTTGCTAGGCACGGATAGTTACGCTTTTGTCGGCACAGCGTACTTTTAAAAGTAGTATTAACTGTGAGAGAAATCTGTCTAGATGTGAGGGGATTTCGTCAGCAGTGCCTTGGGCATTAGCAATTTGTTTTAAGCGGGCTAAAAGTTCACTTCTGTTTAGAAAATAAGAGATATGGGTGTCTGGTATTTCCATAATATAACCCCATTCTTGGGCAATAATTCTGGCAATTATCCCGGTAAAGGAACGGGTTAAATATGGCGGTGGGTTTTGGCTGCCAGTTTCGCGGCTATGATGATGAATTAATTTTAAAATAACTAATTCATGCAAAACCCTTTGGTTTGGGTATGGCCCACGGAGGAGAGTGAGTAAGTCTTTTTCTTTGGCAGCAACGGGGTTATCAGATTTAAGAGTAGGTTGTTCGCGACGATGTCTTTGGAGTAATTTTAAAAATCGATCATTCATCCTGGCGCTTACAAACTCTATGTCTAGTGTTTCTAAGGCTTCTAGATCAGCGGAATGTTTAGAATATGCCTCGGCAACAAGGGTTTGAGAGTCTTGTACTAATGTTTCGAATGATGGTTTGTCCATTTTGTTGATTTTAGGCAGTTAGTTTAGGTTAGAACTTGACAAAAGTCCACTAAAGATTTAAGGTTTTCTCCATCCATAATTTATCCCCAAAATGTCTAGAACTTTAGAAAGTCTGGTCAAAGATATTGATGATATTCAAGTAAATCAGTTAAAACCCTTACAAGCGCCTTGTAATGGTCGTAGGCAAGAACCGTTGGGTTTGCCTTCGGTGTTTAGTTTTAATGAGTTAGATCCTAAAAGAATTATTAGAAGGAGGGAACATGAGGATTCAATGAGCCTTTCTTTTGAGCCGGGAAGTGGTTCTTGTTCAAATTTAGAATGGGGTGATGCAAACAGAAAAACAAAAAAAGGTGAGTTAATTGGCATGGATTTGACATTGAGTGGATGTGCGGTGGCTAATAGAGTTAAACAAGTTCGTGATAAAATAGAATATAAAGAGATAGTTTCATTAGATGAAGCTCAAGGAGAAATTAGGGCGGTAATGGCCGATGCCCCACCAAGTTGTCCTTACTTAAGCCTTCTGGAAGAAGAGAGTTAATTCCCCCTTCTCTTCTTTCTAGTCCTGTTGTATAGTTCAGGGTGCAACTAACCCTGTTTTGATTATGCCTCCTCGCAAAAAGACCAGACGTAAGACTACTCGAAGAAAATCTCCTACTAAAAGAACACGTACCAAAGCTCGAAAAGGAACTCAGATTCAAATAGCTAGTCACGTAATGCGTGAGATTTGGGCGGTGGTTTATATGGCGCTTTGTGTACTCACGATTTTGAGTATTAATGGAGGGTTGGGATTTGTGGGGGAGTTTTGGAATAACTTTTTGACCCCGATTTTTGGTTGGGGATTGTATGCGGTGCCAGTGCTTTTGGGAGGAATTAGTTTGGCGCTGTTTTTTGCGCGAAGAGTGGAGTTTGATGCCACGAGAACACTGGGAATTGGTTTAATGGTAGTTTCGGCGTTGGGAACACTGCATTTAGCGGTGCCGTCAGGCGAAATCTATGAAGTGGCTCGCGCAGGTGAGTACGGTGGGTACATTGGCTTTGTGTCGAGTTTTATATCTAGGCAAGTTTTGGGTGTAACAGGTTCGTATGTGGTGTTTTTGGCTTTATTTTTGATTTCGGTATTGCTTACTTTTTCGGTATCTTTGCGCGAGATTATGATGCTGTTTGAATGGAAATGGGAAAGAAAGAATAAGAAAAAGGAACCCAAAGCATTTTCTAAAAAATCTATTGTTGAGGAGGATGAAGATGACATGATTATTCACACCATGCGAGCGCAAGCTGGGGATGATGAAGAAGTAGTGTTTGAGTTTGAGGATAAAGGAGACAGCGAAACACTTCATCTTAAAAAAGTAGAACCTTCAAAGGGATCTGAGAAAGAAGATCCTGGACAAAAGATTCCAGTGGAAAAAATTGCTGAACAGTTAGAAAAAGCCGAGGCTGAAGCCGAAGAGGTCGATGAAGAAGAAGTCCCGTGGGAATTCCCACCATTAGACTTATTAAGTGGGATTAAAGAGGATGTTACTTTGAATGAAGACGTTTTGCGCGAAAAAGCCGAGGCAATTAAACACAAATTAAGTCAGTTTGGAATTGAAGTAAAAATGTATGATGTGCATGTTGGGCCAACAGTTATTCAATATACTTTGAAGCCGGCAGAAGGTGTTAAGTTATCCAAAATTACAGGTTTAAAAAGCGATTTAGCTCTAGCGTTATCTGCTAAGGCAATTCGAATTGAGGCGCCTATTCCGGGCAAGGGTCTGGTGGGAATTGAAGTGCCAAATGATACGCGCGCAATTGTGCGATTGCGTGAACTTTTGGAGAGTGAGGAGTTTGCAGAGATGCAAAAGAAAACTGAGTCTAAATTGTTGATTCCTTTGGGACGTAATGTTAGTGGAGAACCGGTCGTGGCTGATTTGGCTAAAATGCCGCATTTATTGGTAGCGGGGGCAACTGGTTCTGGTAAATCTGTGGCCACGAACGCTATGTTGCTTTCTTTTATGTATCAGAATTCTCCTAAGGATTTGAAGTTGATTTTGATTGATCCGAAACAGGTTGAACTTAGGTCTTATAATGCGATCCCACATTTGCTTACACCAGTGATTACTGAGCCGGATAAAGCAGCGATTGCTCTTCGATGGGTAGTGGCGGAGATGAATCGTCGTTATACGGTTTGTGCGGATGCTGGGCATCGAAATATTGATGATTACAATGGTGATCCAGATTCACCTCAAAAAATGCCAAAGATTGTGGTTTTGATTGATGAGTTAGCGGATATGATGATGGCGGCTGGGAAGGAAGTAGAAGCTTCGATTTGTCGAATTGCGCAAATGGCGCGCGCTGTAGGAATCCATTTAGTAGTGGCTACACAACGGCCGTCCGTAGATGTGATTACAGGTTTAATTAAAGCTAATATCCCAGCAAGGATTGCTTTTACCGTGGCTTCACAAATTGATTCTCGAACAATTATTGATGGTGTTGGGGCAGAGGATCTTTTGGGGCAAGGAGACATGCTTTATTTATCGGGAAGTATGGGTAAGCCATTCCGTTTGCAAGGAGTGTTTGTGTCGACTGAGGAAATTCAAAAAGTAGCTAATCGTGTTAAATTAACTGGCGATGATGAGCCATCTTATAACGTAGAAGTTACTGCTCGTAAAACTGCGGGGCTCAAAGTAAATGGAGTGCCAACATCAACGGTAAGGGATTCGGATGATGATTTATATGAAAGTGCAATTGAGCTTATTAGACGGAATCAAAAGGCGTCGGCAACAATGTTGCAGCGCCACCTGAAAGTGGGGTATTCTAGGGCGGCCCGCCTGATTGATATGTTGGAGGAGAATGGTGTGGTCGGGCCGGCGAGTGGCGCGAAGCCAAGGGAAGTTTTTGTGGGGAAGGAGGAGTAAAATTAACTAAAAAGGCCCCAGTTTTTCCAAAACGCGCAGATTTGACATATTTTAGGCGTAAAAATTTAAAATAAAATTCAACCTGAATGTTTGTGCCCGGGCACAAACTCTTCTCTGTTAAATTAAACCATAAAAGTATCTGCTAT
>JABJMC010000025.1 GCA_018659585.1 Candidatus Peregrinibacteria bacterium | reverse complement strand
ATCAACGGTATCTTTGTCGATATCAGCGAGCATTTCTTCGGCGATTTTTTGCATTTTGGCCTCGGTATAACGATAAGCCGCGGCAGAATCTCCGTCGATAGAGCCAAAGTTACCTTGTCCATTTACAAGTGGATAACGAAGGGAGAAACTTTGGGCCATTCGAACCATGGAATCGTAAACTGCCGAATCACCATGAGGATGGTATTTACCAAGAACTTCACCAACAACGTTAGCTGATTTTCTAAATTTAGCACTCGCGCGTAAGCCAGATTCGTGCATAACGTACAAAATACGACGGTGCACAGGCTTGAGACCATCACGGACATCAGGTAGAGCACGAGAGACAATTACACTCATGGCGTAATCGAGGTAGGACTCTTCCATTTCATCCGAAATGGCGCGGGCTTTATAGCGAGGATCAAAAAGTTGGGTCTTGGGTTCTTCAGGATTTCCCTCCTCAACTTCTTTGATCTCATCTTCATTTTGTGGGGCGCTCTCTTCGTTCGCGCCGTTTTCTTCATCAGACATGGACCTACTTTAGCATAAAAAACAAAAAATTCCAGACAGTGTTTAAGAAGACTTGACAGGCTAAGGTTAATATGTTTAAATAGTAGCCTTTGTATAATTTTATTTAAAGAAATGTATGGTTTTCAATTTTCCTGATGATTTAGTAGATAAAACATCCTTTACTGGGGGGGGCACATGGGTTAATCCTGATGAAGAAGTAACACTTTCTTTGGAGCGCCGATGTTCTTTGAGAGATGTAGATTTGTCAGGACATAGCGATTTGATTCTGCCAGTAATTACGGCGTTAAGTTCTTTTGACTGCATTGAAGATCGAGAGGAGGCCCGTTCTCGTTTGAAAAGTATTTTTGATACGGCTCGTTTGGCTCGGGCGAGATGTCTATATCCAGTTTCTGAACAAGATGATCAGGAACGTTTAGTGATGCCAGCATATATAAAAACTTATCAACTTCTTAGTGAATTTTTATGGATTGAAGCTGAATTTCCGGATTATGAATATGTGTTTGATATGTATGAGGCTGCTGATCAGTTAAGAACTATTTTAAGCCCAGCTGGTGAAGAAAAGGAAGAACCTGTTGAAATACACCAGTTTTTGCCGCATTTAATTAGGCGTTGTTTTTCTAGTCTATTAGCCGAGGGGTTAATGCAGCGCGTTAATACTCAAGTAGGGGCTGATAAGGGTTTTTTGAATGATGGACCTTTAGATGAGCAGTTAGAAGGTCAAATAGATTGGGTTTTAGCTCCAGAACGTTGGGAGGAAAGAGGAGATTTAAATGAGCGAGAACTTAGTGAGATGTTGGAAACTCGTCAGTTAATAGGCGGGGTAATTGATCAAATTAGAGATCGGGTTAGTCGAGTTTGTGATGATGAGGAATCTTTAGACTTAGTGCCAACTTTGACAAATCCGGCTGTGCGGAATGAATTAATTGATGTTGTTGCTAGAGGGCTGGAGTTTATGGGTGATTTAAGGCCCCATATTTTACATTTAGGACGAGATAATGTTCGACAAGGTGTCCGTCAAATTGTGAGTCAAGATGGGGTAGGGTCAGATGTGGTATTAAGAAAACGTTTAGCTCTTGAATATGAACGTTTAATAGCTTTTAAGCAGGCTTTTATGGAGCTAGAGAGACAATTAGAAACAGATCCCCTTACTGATCTTAGAAATCGTGCTCGATGGGTTCGTGAACTTTCTCGTCGCCGAGAAATATCCGAACGTCGTAAAGTACCAGAGCCTTATACCGTTATTTCATTAGATTTTTCTGGATTTAAAAGATTTAATGATTCGACTTATTGTGAACATCCAACTGAAGGTTATATGCAAGAACATAAATTGGGTGATTATGTTTTGATTAGATTGGCACAAGCTTTGCAAGGTTGTCTTTTGCGTGATAAAGATTTGTTTTGTCGTGTTGGTGGAGAAGAATTTTTTGTACTGCTTCCTGAGTATTTAGAGAAGTCAGCGGTTTTGACTATTATGCAAAGAATGGACGATGTTTTATCAGAACTTAGCGAAGAATTGCAAATTAAATATCGTCCAGAATTTGAAGAGGAAATGAGAAGGTTAGATCCAGATTATGACCGTTTGGGATATGTGCGTATTGGCTTTTCTGCTGGGGTGGCTAGGTCTGATAAAAATGGTAATGCTAAGGAAGTTGCTGAAAATTCTGACCATGTATCACAAAGGAATAAAACGTATTTAGTTAAGGGAGAAAAAGGGGAGCCTAAGCGTGAATTACGTCATTTTAATGATCGAATTGGGGTTGTGTTTGGAGATGGTTATATGGGTGAATTAGATGAATTCGGCTGGGAAGTAGGAGTTTCGTTAACAGATTTGATTGATTTAGAGGCTATGAAAGCGGAACTTGTTGATGATGAAAAGAAAATTATTGTTCTTAGGTTTGAGGATCTTCCGGGTGGTAGATATTATCGAATTAGAAATCCTCGCTATAATTTATGTCGGCGATTGTGGGATGGTGATATCGAATTATTAGATAAAAGTGAAGTTGAAAAAGAGTTAGGTCGTTCTTTAGATTAATCTTAATAGCGCTTGAATTTCAGGTCATTTTCTGCTATAATTATCTGATTTAATGAACCTAATAAAAGCCTTATGGCCGACGAAAATCAAAATCAAAGTACAGCAAAACCAGCTGCAAAACCGGCTCCTCAACCTGTTGAGGTGGCCCCAAAACCAGCGCCAGCGGTAGTTCAACCTGCGGAAGCTCCTCCAGCCGCGCCAGTTAAAGAAACTCCTAAAAAATCAGGTGGTTTATTTGGTGGGTTAAAGGATAAATGGCAAGCACGTACGGAGGCAAACAAAGCTAAAGGTCAGGCTGTGAAAGCAGCTCCGCAAGCGGTGGCTCCTGCTGCTCCCAAACCAGCGGCTCCCGCTGCTCCTGCTGCCAAAAACACAGCTGAAAATCCTCCTAAAAACGAAGAAGGAAAAGTAGATTACGCTAAGCTCTCACTAGAAGAAAAAAAGAGAGTTATTGCGGCTGAGAAAATCTTTCAACAGGGTTTATCTACGATTCGTGATTTGATTGCTCCTTCTTCGATGGAAGTGAATTTTAATCACATGTTGGTGGATGGAATGTTTGCACAAAGTTTCTTTGTTTACAGTTATCCACGTTATATCGAGACTAATTGGCTTTCGCCGATTGTTAATTTTGATGTGACGCTGGATATGTCTCAGTTTATTTATCCGATTCCATCAGATAAGATTATGCGTACTTTGAAATCGCAAGTGGCGAAATTTCAATCTAGTATGCACATGGGTCGGGACAAAGGTCGCGTTCGTGATCCAGCCCTCGAAACAGCTCTTCAGGATGCTGAAGAACTTCGAACTAATTTACAACGTGGACAGGAGAAATTTTATCAATTTGCTTTGTATTTTACGGTTTATCACAATGATTTAAAAAAGCTAGAAAAAGTCACTAAACAGATTGAAAGTCTGCTTGGTGGGAAATTAGTTATGACTCGTCGGGCAGATCTTCGTATGGAACATGCCTTTAATTCAACTTTACCGATTGCTTCGGATGAATTAGAGATTTATCACAATATGAATACTTCACCGCTTTCTTCTACTTTTCCGTTTGTTTCATCGGAATTAACGTCGAATGAGGGGATTTTATATGGTTTGAATCGTCATAATGATAGTTTGATTATTTTTGATCGATTTTCGCTGGAAAATGCTAATTCAGTGGTGTTTGCGAAATCTGGAGCTGGTAAGTCTTATGCTATTAAGTTGGAGATTTTGCGGAGTATGATGCTGGGATCAGATGTGATTATTCTTGATCCGGAAAATGAATATGAATCTTTGGCTCAAACTGTGGGTGGAACTTATATGAAAGTTTCGCTTAATTCTGATCGGCGTATTAATCCGTTTGATTTACCAAAACCACTGAAAGATGAGGTGGTTAAACCAGGTGATTTGTTGCGGTCGGCGGTGATTGATTTAACAGGTTTAATGAAGCTGATGTTGGGTGATATGACTGCTGCGGATGAAGCTTTGATTGATAAAGCTTTGATTGATACATACGCCACCAAGGGGATTACTATGGAAACTACGGATCCATCGACTATGGATCTACCAACTATGGATGATTTTCACAGTGTGCTTTCTTCTATGGATGGAGCTACTGATTTAGCACAACGCGTGCAAAAGTTTACAACTGGTACTTTTGGCGGAATTTTTAACCAAAAGACTAATATTCAAATGGATAATCAGTTGGTGATTTTCTCGATTCGTGATTTAGAAGATTCCTTACGTCCGATTGCGATGTATATTTTGCTTAATTATATCTGGAATCGGGTGCGAAGTTCACTTAAAAAACGTTTGCTTGTAATTGATGAGGCCTGGTCTTTGATGCAACACGAGGACTCTGCGAAGTTTTTGTACGGACTTGTGAAAAGAGCACGTAAGTATTATTTGGGTGTAACTACGATTACGCAGGATGTAGAAGACTTTATTAAAAGTGAGTACGGAAAGCCGATTATTACTAACTCTTCAATGCAATTATTGCTTAAACAATCTCCAGCCGTGATGGAGGGATTGGGTAAGATTTTTAATTTAACAGAAGGGGAGAAGTACATGCTTTTGAATAGTGGTGTGGGTCAGGGACTGTTTTTTGCGGGACTCAAACATGTAGCCATTCAAATTATTGCTTCTTATTCCGAGGATAAGATTGTGACAACTAATCCAGAGCAGATTCTTAAGCAACGGGAAGAAATTAAACAAGTAGCGGCACCGACGGTTTAAGAAAAAGTGCTTAATCTCGCTTTAATATTGGTTTTTTGATACGGTCGTTTTTGATGAATCAATTACGTAATCAAGAATGGTTGGAGGATCGGCTGCGCACGGTTTGGATGCGGGGGTTTTCGGATGTTACGCCAGAAAATACGGTGACAATTAGTTTTGGAAGGCGAGCAAGAACGCGATTAGGGTCAATTCGGTTGGATAAAGATAAGAAAAAAACACGTATTTTGATTAATCGTTTGTTTAGTCGGCCGGAGGTACCTTTACAGATTGTAGATGCCACGATTGCGCATGAAATTGTACATTATGTGCACGGGTTTGGATCGCCTTTTGAACAAAAATTTTGTACACCACATGCTGGTGGGGTAGTGACTCGTGAAATGAAAGAACGGGGTTTTGGAAAAGAGCTTATTTTTCAAAAAAAATGGCTTAAAAATGAGTGGCCTAAGTTTCTTAAAATGCATGGTCCAACACCACGAAAAAGACGAAGATACAGGAAACAAAAGTCTTTACTCGTCCGTCTCTTGCTCGGCAGCTTCTAGGGCGGCAGCCTCTAAGGCGGCTTCTAACGCGGCCGCTTCTTCGGCGCGTTGCTCAATCTCTAGTTGTAAAGCTTCGATAGCAGTTTCTAATTGGGGGTCTTGGCCGGCGGCTAAGTCTTCTAGAGTCAAATCAACGTCATAATGTGGTGAAATTCCAATTCCGTTAATACTGTGAAAACGAGGACTTCGCCATTCGGCAATAGTGATTTTTAAGGAAGCGCCACCAACATATCTGACAATTTCCTGAATAGTTCCTTTTCCATAAGTAGTTTTACCAACCAAAATTCCACCAATTTCTTCTTTTAAAGTTAAAGCCATGATTTCGGAAGCAGAAGCGCTTTCTTCGTTAATAAGCATAATTACTGGGTAATCTGCCCATTCACCATCACCCTCAGACATGTAAAAAGCGGAGTGATTATCGCCGTAATAAGCATATATAACCGGGTGCCCATAAGGAATGAAATGTCCAAGCATGGAACGGACGGCATCTAAATAACCGCCAGGATTATCTCGTAGATCAAAAATAAAACCTTCGAAGTCAGGATTTTCATCAATTAAAGGTTGAATAGTTTGAGTGAAATCAATAAAGGAAAGAGAATCAAACAGATTAATATCCACGTAAATGGCATTATCAATAAGTTCTCCCGAAATGTAACCAATATCAACTACGGCCCGTGTAATGGTAAATTCCAGCAATTCTTCAACATTGCGCCGTTCAACCGAAATAGTGACGTCAGTACCAGCTTCTCCTCTGATATATTCAACTATTTCGTAAAGCTCCATATTACTAACATCAATATCATTGATAACCATAATGCGATCATTAACACTTAATCCAGATGATTCAGCTGGGCCATTAGTGATAAAGCTGTGAATGATGTTGTAGCCCTCATCGTCAGTAGTTAAATGAGCGCCAATTCCGGAGAGTTCTCCTTCTAAATAACTGATGTAGGAGGCAGATTCATCTGGTGGGAAAAAGTAACTATAATCATCACCTAGGGCGTCAATCATTCCTGTTAAAGCTTGGTAAATTAGTTCGGAAGTGTCTAACTCTGTGCGACCGAAGTAACTAGTATGTAAACGAGTCCAAACATCCAAAAAAATGTCGAGATGGGGGATTTCGTAGGTTAATTCTTCGCCAAACACTTCGGTTTCTAATTCGGCAAGGTTCTGTCCGACTAAGCTTCCGTATAAAAACACATCCATATTAAATAGGATTTGGGTAGCTTCGCCACGGGTGAGACGCTTTAAAGGTCGAAAATATTCTGGAGTTTCAACATCAAGTGGTTCAATGATTCCGTAAAGTTCGCCATAAAGAATAGTGGGGGCATACCAGGAGTTATAACGGACATCGCGGTAATTCAAGGTCCAGCTTTCTTCGTGAATTAAACGGGGGATGGGAATTCCTAACAGATTAAGAACAAGCTGAGTAGCTTCGACTCGCGTGATTGTTTGATGAGGATTTAACTCAGTTTTGTCATTGAGTAATCCGATTTCATAGGCTTTTTGGACATAAGGAGCGAACCAGCTTTCTTCTGGCACATCTTGATATGGAAAAGAAAGAGTATCAACAGAATCGGGATCAACTTGGTAATTAGCAAGTAACATTTTGATGAATTCGGCTCGAGTGATTGCGTTTTCAGGTTGAAAATGGCCATTGTCATAACCTTCAATTACGCCTTTGTCTTGTAAGTATTGAATGGAATCAGCGTAAGAATCATCGGAGATATCGGAAAAATCAGCTTGGACAAGGGGAATTGTCAGCGTGACGGCCAGTAAGAAAATGGTCAGGAAGCGTTTCATGAGCTCCATTCTAGCGAATGGGTCCTTAAAGGCAATGATAAATGAAAGACACCTTTTATTGTTATTCAAGGTGAAAAATGGTATAATATATTGAATTTGAACCTTTTTTATGCCTGAAAAAATCATTTCACCGTTGTCCAAAATTAAATTAGGGATCTCCCTAGTGGTATTTCTGGGTGTTTTGGCGGGAATAACTTTTTTTGTTTCTTTGTTAGGGGAGTCTCATTTTCAGGGTGGACCGATTGAAAATCCTGAACAGGTTCAATACGTGGCAGTTGGAGATATAGAAGTTCAAAATGAAACTCTTAGTTCGGGGATGAGTTTTGAGACAAATGAAGATAGTGAATTAGGAATTGAGTTTGAATTAGCTGATTTAATTAGACTTTATTCTGATACGGAAGTTGTTTTTGAAACTGTGGATTTGGAATCTGATCCTATAAAAATTGAAGCTCAACTTAAAAAGGGTTCAATGTGGATTAGTGATTTGCAGGGGACTGTAGATTTAACTTTGAAAACTGAAAAGGTTCAAATACAGCCGCAAAATGGCTCTACTTATATTGAATATAATGATGGCTCAGCTTATGTTTTGGCCGCGCATCACCCGACTTTTATTACTTTTTTGAATGATGAGGGTGAAGTTTTGAATAATTTTTCTTTAACGGAATCGCACGAAGTTTCGATCCGAGAATCTAGCGTGTCTGATGTTTTGAGTCAGCTTCGATACACTAAGTTAACCAAGGAATTTCCATTTACTTATCTTGAACAAGATGATTGGAAAACAGATTGGGAAATTGCGCTTGATGCGGATCAAGATCGTTTAAGCGATGTTTATATGCAGTTTATTTCGGATTTAAGACACTATGGAAATGGTGGTTTTGAGGATGGTTCTTTCCGCGCTCAAATTCAAAATTTGTACCGGGCTGTTCGTTCAATTTTAACTTTTAGTGACACACATTTATTAACAGTAGAAGAAGATGAAGATTTAGATCTGTTAATTCAGTCTTTTTATCTGACGTTGCAGGGTGATTCTAGTTTGGCCAAAAATCGTTTGCAGGAATTTGGAAAAGAAGCGGCTGATTTTGAAACTTTAGAAAAACTAACTGCTTTTGATCGGTTATTTAAATCGGTTTATTTTGGTGATATTTTTTACACGGCTAAGTCTTTGGTGCGAGATATTCAATATGATAAAGCTCCTACTGAAGATCGGCTTTTGCTTTCTTTGATGTTTTTAAGGGAAAGTTTGAATGAGGTTTATGATTTATTAGATCAAGGAGAGCGGATGACAGCCAAAGAAGCACTTTATGCTTACAGTGATACCTGGCAGACTTTGATTTCTAGGTCTGGATCTGATTTGGCGGAGATGGTGCAGGGCTTAACTGCAGAACGTCAAATTTTGCAAAATTTACTTTATAGAGAAGATATTTTTTATGAAGTCCAATCTTACGAAGTTTTGAGTACTTTGGAGGATCGAATTTTGAATTTAACAGCGGAAGAATATGATTTAAATGAGGAGCGTCAGGCTTTTGTTCAAGACAAACTACAGGTTTTGGATCGTTTAGTAGACTTAGTGGACGACGAGTTAGTAAGTGAAAATGAAGCTTTGGATTTAGGATATTTGTTGATGTCTGAAGCGCGCGATCTTTTAAATGACATTACGAGCGAAGCAGCGGTAAATGATTATTTTGCCGAGAAATTAAAAGAATATAGTTTGATGTTTGAGTTTATTGGTTCTTCGGATTTTGCCTTGGCTCAAGGTTCATTTGACGATGCTTTCCATGATTATTTAGAAAAGCAGGGCGAATTAGAAGCTCTTTCGGAATATATTTTGGGATTAACCGAAGAAGAAGAGGAAACAGAATTAACGCTCGAAGAAGCTCAGGCTGAAGCCGAAAAAGCTTTTGATGAGGAAGGAATTGATTATACGGCTTTGGTAGCTTTGGGAGATCAGAGTTATCGGTTGTTTCAGGTTGAAGGGGGAAGAGTTGATTTAATTGATTTTGATGCGAATTATGATCGAGTGAGTGGGATTTTGTATGATTTAGAAGTTGAGGGTGATGTGTTCTCAACAGGAGTAAAACTAGCTGATTTGGAGGAGGCAATTGAACAGGCCACTACCGAAGAGGTCGAGGAGATCGAAGAAGAAGTTGAGGTTGAACGAGCTTTGACAGCGTTGGAATCGTTTGCCATTGATTTGGCGGAAACAACTTTGGCTTTAGAAGGATTAGAAGTCTCGAAAGATGAAATTTCAATCGTGGATTTAGATGAAAATTTGTTTGGGGTGGTTTATGTAATGACTTATAGCGGAGACGAGGTCTTGGTGGAGTTTTTGTATGATGAAGATACGGTGGAAGCTTTGGAAATCATTGCCACTCAAGGTGAACAAGTAGTTACATTTGATGATGAGGTTGGAGTTAAGGATTTAGAGACTTTGGTGGAGGTCTTGTTTGCGGATTTGGAGGAAGAAGAGGCGGAGGAGGCGGCGATGGCCGAAGAGGTTTAATTTTTAAAATAAAAATATTAAATAAAAATAAAATAAATGCATCGTTTTGATCAAATTGAACATCAGCAAACTGATGAAAGTCAGGATTCTGAGCAAGAAGAAGTAAATCCTCCAGACGGTGGCTCGAGTCGTGATGCCAGAATAGAGCAGAGACAAGCGCGCCGGGATACCAGAAGGGAAAAACTTAAAAAAGGAACTCCAGCGGATAAAGCTTTAAAAGAAATGGAACGCCGAGTTGAGGCGTTAAGTGAAGAAGGATCTATGGAGAAGTTTTACGCGCAATTAGAGCGAGCTTATGAAGATGATTATTTTTTGAATTTTGAGTATGTTGATGCTTTTTTGGCCCTTGAAGAACAGCTTCAAGAATGGCAAGTACAAAAAGAGGCTGATAATTTAAATCCAGAAGAGCAAGCTCTTTTACAACAAATTGAACAGTTATTTAATCGTCTGCATCGTAGAGTAGAGCGGGGTTTATATTTAAATGCTCACAAACCAGAACAAATATTGGTTTTATTGCGTATTAGACCCTGTGAGCAGATTGCTTTAGATGTTTTGAGAAAGTTTGGAGGGTTAATTGAGGAGCAATACGATCATCCAGAAGGCCTTTTTCCTGATTTAGTGGAGCAAGCTTCGTTAGTAATTTTAGAAAAAGAAAATGCTAGCGTAGAGGCATTTCAAGCCATAGTTAGATTTGGTCCTGTAGATTGCCGGGAACAGGCTCGGACGCGTTTGCAAATTATACTAGGATCTCCGTCGTGGGCGGAGGGTTTGACACAGTCTTTTTTTGGAAATCAAGAAGTCCATCCTACTGAAAGGGAGAATTTTACTGTTATGTTACAACGTTTAGTGGAGGCTGGCTGTGTATCTATTGATCAGGAGTTTATAGATGAAATTGATAATTACAGCATTGATGAAGTGTTTGTTGAGAATTTATTTTTGTTACATGAGGGGGGCTTTTTTGTAGATGTACGACTTATAAAAGCTTTGAAATATAAAATTTGGGAAACACCTTTTATTGAGGGCTTAGTTGAAATAAAACAGGCCGGGATTGAATTAACGCCTCATATGATTAGTCGTTGTAGTTCGTTATGTGGGACAGACCCTGTGTATATAGCTAATTTAATCACATTGCATCAGGCTGAGATTGAGATTGATATGGATGTAGTTAGCCATTCATCAGAAGAAGTAGTGAGGGACCCTGATAAAATAGCGATTATATTAAGTTGGCATGAAATGGGAGTAAGGATTCGTGGCAATATTTTTAGGGATTATGATGTTGATTATTTTGAAAATGAGTCTTATAGAGCGATTGTGCAGCGTTTGATGGATGGAGATGTGGGCCCATTTAGTACTTATGATGTTAGGAATTTAACTTTAGAAAAAGCAAACAATCCTCGTTATATCCAGGCTTTGTTAGATATAGCGGCGGTTAACCCTAATAAGCCATTAAGCCCATCTTTTTGTAAGTATTTTAGGATTAATGAGGCAGAAGACAAGGGTTATGTGAAAGGTCTAATAGAGTATCTTCAAGCGGGGTTGCCTTTAAATAGTTTTTGGGGGGCACCGATGTTTTTAGCATTAAATACGGAGGAATTAGCAGATGAGGATTATATAGCGAAAATAGCGGCTTTAGATCAAGCCGGAGCGGATATAAATATTCATTTTTTGAATACTTTCACGCCGGAAAAGGCGCGTAATGAGAAATTTATGAGTGTTTTATATCAGTTTATAGATGCTGGTGTAAGGGTTGATGATAATTTTGTAAATCGTTTGAGTGATGAGTTGGTAGAAGATGATTTTTACATTCAAACTTTATGTGATTTAGCAAAAGCTGGAGCAGAAGTTACAGCGGACTTTTTCAATGCTTTACATCCTGATAAGGCGCGTGAAGAGGAAAAAGTAAAAAGTTTTTATGAGTTGTTAGAGCAAGGGTTTGAATTAGGTGCTTATGAGTTTATGAATTGGTGGCATAACCCAGATAAATTAGCTAGTTTAGAATATCGAGCGACTTTACTTGATTTGCAGGATTCTGGGATAAAGATTAGATGGATTTTTGATGATATTACGGTTGAAGCAGCTCAAGATACAGTTTTTATAGATGTCCTAAAAAGATTCTTTCGTTTAGGGGTTGAAGAAGAGACTCTTTTGAGAATGGTGACTCCTGAAAAATCACATGATTCTAATTATATAGGTTTATTAGAAGAATTGATTTTATCTGGTTTAGATTTGAGAGAGATTGATTGGTCAGTAATGGAGTATTGTTTAAGCGATCCGGGATATGTGGAAGCTTTATTTACCTTGCGGGATGCCGGGGTGGTAATTAGTGAAAATTTTATTAATGAATTTAAAAATCGGCAGGCAGATGAACAATATGTACAGAGTTTGATTGAGATGTCGCAAATGGGGGTTTTGATTGATGACAATTTTTTAAGTTTATTGAATTATGAATCAGAGAAAAGCGAGAATGTGGAATTTTTAGAAGTTTTGAAAGATTTAGCAGTTAGTGGGGTAAAAGTAGATGCTTTTTTTGCTCGAGATTTTGATTTGGAGTTATCTCAGAACTCTGCTTACGTGGAAGCCTTAAAGCAAACTAAAGGTGTTTTTAGGCATGCTGATGCTTATTATTTGGCTCAAGAAATGGAGGCAGATTATGAAAAGGTTTTGGAATTATTAAGTAATTATAGTTATTTAGATCCCGAGGCGGTAATTGATTTATATGAGTTTCGTTGTAGTCCTAATATTTCGGATTATTCTATTCAATTAATTGATGCTGGTTTTCCGAGTCAAATGAGATATTTCGTATATGAAATGAATCATTTGCATAATGAGGGTGACGAGGCTCGTTTGGAAGTTGTAGAGGGGTTTGATGCGGGGATGTTGTATTTGGCCATGGTTTTTGGTAATGAAGAAGTTTATACCTCTAGTTTTCGACTTTTGTTTGATAAGCTTTTGGTTCAAATGGAGTTAGAGGGATTAGATGGGGCAGACTTAGTGAATAAGGCAGATGTACGCTATGAAAATCTTTCGATTTTTTTCCAAACATGTGCTCGTTATGGACGTTTAAGCGATTTTTTATCTACAATTCCTAATCAAAATAAAAAAGAAAATTTAATAAAGAATTTTATTCAATCACTTACTAATGTAGAGGATCCTTTGGCAACAACGGTAGCCATTTCCGAAGTAATGGAGCTTTTGGCTGAGAATGAGCCAGAAATGTTAGAAATTTTGGAAGAAATGATAGTGGATTTATATGAGGGTTTTGATGGGAAGACAAAAGCTTTATATGGAATTATTGCTTCTAAACATGCGGAGGTAGCTGTTACAAATCAAGAGTGGTTTGCGGCTCGAGCAATAGAATATCCAATCCCAGAAATTGAGTATGTTTCGGAAGAGCGTTTATTTAATGAAAATGGTGAAAATATTCAATGGCATTTCTTTTATAATGATGAAGATGGGGCTACTTCGTTTAATCATTTTGTGGAGACTTATCGGACTAGTGGTTCTTGGCGATATGAAGACAAAGGTTTGTATGTGACCTTAAAAAAGCGCCGTGGAGGACGTACTATTATAATTTATGCTAATAAACCGAGTGAGCCTAAAAATGGAAGAGAAGCAATTCGTGCGACTTTAGAAAGAGAAGATAGAGTCCCACAAGTAATAGTTCATCGTGGACATAGTTATCATGTGGGAAAAACTCAATCTGAATTACAAGAAGGAGTGGCGATTGTGAATTTGGGGTCTTGTGGCGGATTTGGAAATTTGAGTTGGGTGTTAAAGCATTCTCCTGGAGCAGCGGTTATTGCTACGAAAGGAGTTGGAACAAAATATGTTAATGATCCGTTGTTTAAGATGTTGAATGAAACGATTTTAAGGAATGGAACTGTGGAATGGGAGCCCTTTTGGGAACGAGCAGAACGTAATATTCACCATCGGGCTTTTAATGGTTATGTGGCGCCAAATGAAAACGTGGGATTAATGATGATCTCGGCTTATAATAATTTTCTAGAGAGAGCCGAGGATTAAGTTGCGATGCGGTGTTTGTTATGTTAAATTTTCGCCAGTCGGAAATTTTTTTTGATTCTATTTTATGGCTGACAATAAAAAGCAAACTCAAGAATATGGGGCGGATCAGATTCAGGTTTTGGAGGGATTAGAAGCGGTTCGAAAACGTCCGGGAATGTATATTGGGACCACTGATGTGGCTGGTTTACATCATTTGATTTGGGAAGTGGTTGATAATGCGATTGACGAAGCTATGGCAGGTCATTGTAATCATGTTTGGGTAACGATTCATGAGGATGGTTCCTTGAGTGTGCGCGATAATGGTCGTGGTATCCCAATTGAAAAGCATAAAAAAACTAAGAAATCTGCTCTAGAAACAGTCCTTACAGTGCTGCACGCTGGTGGTAAATTTGGTGGTGGTGGATATAAAGTTTCTGGTGGTTTGCATGGTGTGGGTGTCTCGGTTGTAAATGCACTTTCTGTTAAGCTTTCAGCTGAAGTTTGGCGTAATGGCAATCGTTATTATCAGGAATATGATATGGGTGTGGCGAAAAAGGAGCTTGAAATTGTTGGTGACACTGAGGAAACCGGAACTATAATTCGTTTTTGGCCGGATAAAAAAGTTTTTGAAACAACTGATTTTAATTTCCAAACGGTTGTTACTCGTTTACGTCAACAGGCTTACCTTACAAAAGGAGTTACAATTAGTGTAATTGATGAACGTTTAGAGCGTGAAGATAAATACCGGTTTTATTTTGAAGGAGGGATTAAGTCTTATGTGGCACATTTAAATAAATCTAAAGAAACTTTTGGTGAAGTGATTTATATGGATCGCGAAGTTGACGAGGGAATGATTGAAATTGCTCTTCAATACACCAATAGTTTTCAAGAGCATGTTTTTACTTTTGCAAATACTATTCATACTACCGAAGGTGGAATGCATTTAACTGGGTTTAAGTCTGCTTTGACTCGAGTGGTTAATGCTTATGGTCGTAAAAATGGATTTTTAAAAGAAAAAGATCCTAATTTAACTTCCGAAGATGTTCGTGAAGGTTTGACTACGGTTCTTTCGGTAAAGTTAGGTGATCCTCAATTCGAAGGACAAACAAAGAGTAAGTTAGGTAATCCTGAAATGCGAACTGCGGTGGAAAGTGTGTTTGGAGAATTTTTACAGGAGTATTTAGAAGAAAATCCAAATGAAGGTAAAGAAATTTTTGCTAAATGTAGTTTAGCGGCTCGAGCTCGTTTAGCAGCCCGGGCAGCCCGTGATACGGTGATTAGAAAAGGAGCTTTAGATGGTTTAACGCTTCCGGGTAAATTAGCGGATTGTTCGTCTAAGGATCCGGCTAATTCAGAATTATTTATAGTTGAGGGAGATTCTGCTGGAGGTTCGGCTAAACAGGGTCGTAACCGAGAAATTCAGGCTATTTTGCCACTTAGAGGTAAAATTTTGAATGTGGAACACGCTCGAATGGATCGAATTTTGGGTAATAATGAGATTAAATCTTTGATTATTGCGCTTGGAATTGGGATTGGAGAATTTTTTGATATTGAAAAGCTTCGTTATGAACGCGTTGTAATTATGACTGATGCGGATGTGGATGGAGCGCATATTAGAACTCTTCTTTTGACGTTGTTTTATCGTTATTTCCTTCCGTTAATTGAAAACGGTTATTTGTATATTGCTCAGCCACCGCTTTATAAGATTTCTCAAGGTAAGCGGGTTGAATATGTGTATACAGATGATGCAAAGGAAGAGCTTTTAAAGGAGATGGAAGGTGGGACTAAACCTAATATTCAACGTTATAAAGGTCTGGGTGAAATGAATCCTAAACAGCTTTGGGAGACCACTATGGATCCTGAAACTCGCCGGATGCTTAGAGTTACTATTGATGATGCAGAGCGGGCTGATAAGGTGTTTGATACCTTGATGGGTTCTGAGGTTTTGCCACGAAAGAAGTTTATTCAGACTCACGCGAAGAGAGTTAAGAATCTGGACATTTAGTCATTTTTATGACATAAAAGTATTATTCTAACACCCTTTCGGGGATTGTCCGTTTGTTTTATGCTATACCTGTTGAAGAGGTTGGGGTTTTGATGTAGACTATATAGAAATATAAAAATAAAAGTAAATATATGGATTTTCTATCTTCCCTTGGGTTCGAATCAAAATTGATTGATTTAGGAACGGTTAGGGCTTTTAAGTCTCGAATTACACGACTTAATAAGAAAATTCGCGGAAGAAAGTTTCGTTTTCGAGAAATGTCAGCGAGTGAGGAAGGTCATTTTTGGCTTTTTGAAGCCGAAGATGCCGATGAAATATTGGGAGGGGTCTTGCAAATACGTGAAGGGCGAGTTTATGCCATTCCCGAGGATGTTTTGGCTTTGATTGATAGTGAATTTGCACGAAAAGCTTAGTTTGTCTTGACTTTATAGGGGTGGGTTAATATACTTCACCCGCTATTTATTAGATATTTTTATGACTGTTAAAGTAATTAAAAGTTCCAAAGAGTCGTTTGAACGGTTTATGTCCCGTTTTGATGGCTTTGTCCAAAGGGCTCGTGTTGTCCGGCTTCTTCGTGAAAGACGTCATTGTAAAAAGAAATTGACGAGACGTCAGGTTCGCGAGGCTGCAATTAAACGAGATTTTTACCGGGCACGACGGGAGAAAATGAAGTATTATTAAGCATTTTTAATCTCGGTCCTCATGACCTCCGTTAAGGACTTTATTAATCGCGCCCGAATTTTAGATAAACGGCTAGAAGCCGAGCTGATTTTGGCAGCGGTTTTAAAAGTTTCTAAAGAACAAATATTTGCTTATCCAGAAAGGGATTTGGAACCTAATGAAATAGAAAAGGTGACTGATTTTTGGAAACGAGTTGAGGATGGAGAGCCCATGGCTTATATTCTGGGAAAAAAGGAGTTTCATGGTATTGAATTGAAAACTGATAAGCGGGCTTTGATCCCGCGTCCGGAAACAGAATTTTTGGTAGAAAAGACCATGGATTTAATAGAAGGAATAAAGAATCCGCGAATTTTGGATGTAGGAACTGGATGTGGGGCAATTGCTTTGGCTTTGGCTAAAGCTGTGCCAAATGCGAATGTTTTTGGAAGTGATGTGTCTGAGGAAGCGATCCAGTTATCGCGTGAAAATGCCACGGGTTTGGATTTAGTTTCACAAGTGGAATTTTGGGTTTCTGACTTGTTAAAGAGCGTTCCTGAGGATTTGAAAATAGATGTTTTGGTGGCAAACTTGCCTTATATTGGAGAAGAAAAATTTCATTTTGTAGAGAAGAATGTGAAAAAATATGAGCCGCATGTCGCTTTGTTTGGGGGTCATGATGGGCTTCGATTATATGAGCAATTGTTTGAACAAATAAATAGTTCAATACTGGGAATAAAATGGGTTTTGGGTGAGTTTGGATCAATGCAAACTGAAATTTTGGAACAAATGCTGGATCATTATTTTTCAGATAAGAAGTGGGAAATTTTACCAGATTTAGCAGGGTTAGATCGTTATTTTATTATCTATTTATAAATGTTAGAAAAACTACAAAAATTTTACGATGAACTTAAGGAAGTGGAAGCCAAAATGGTTGATCCCGAGGTTATTGCTGATCAGCCTGAATATCAAAAATTAGTGCGACGTCGGGTTGATTTAAAACCGCGGGCTGAGGTTTATGAAAAATTAAAAATAGTTGAAGATACAATTATAGATGCTAAAAAAATGTTGGAAGAGGCTGATGATCAGGAAACTAAAGATTTCTTGAAGACGGAAATGGAAGAAGCTAAGGAAAAACAAATAAAAATGATAGAAGAGGCAAAAGTGGCCTTACTCCCAATTGATCCAAATGACTCAAAAAGTTGTATTGTAGAGATTCGAGCTGGTGCTGGCGGTGATGAAGCGGCTTTGTTTGGAGAGGAGCTTTCGCGTTCTTATTTCCGTTATATGGAAGATTTAGGTTTTAAAATGGAATTAATTGGACGAAGTGATAATGAGGGTGGGGGAGTTCGTGAAATTGTTTTTAAAGTGGTGGGAGTTGGTGCTTATGGGATTTTGAAATATGAAAGTGGCGTACATCGGGTGCAACGAATCCCAACTACCGAAAGTCAGGGACGAATTCATACTTCGACCTCAACGGTGGCTGTTTTGCCAGAAGCTGAGGAAATGGATATTGAGGTTAAAAATGAGGACCTTAGGATTGATTTTTATCGGGCGCAGGGATGTGGTGGTCAATCTGTTAATACCACAGATTCTGCGGTTAGGATTACGCATGTGCCGACTGGATTGGTGGTGTCGTGTCAGGATGAAAAATCACAACACAAGAACAAGGCTAAGGCCATGGGGGTTTTGCGGGCACGTTTATATGCTTTTAAAGAGGAAAAGCGACAAGCAGAACTTGGCGAAAAGCGTTTGGCCCAGATTGGGACGGGTGACCGATCCGAAAAAATTCGAACTTATAATTTTCCGCAAGATCGAGTGACTGACCATCGAATTAAGCAAAGTTGGAGTAATTTGCCTGGAATTATGAGTGGTGATATTGGGCCGCTTATTGAGGCTCTAAAGCAGGCTGATCAGGAGGAAATGTTGGCGGCGGCATAAATCTGTCGTCTACATCGTTTGGTGTTTCTGTTTGGGCTTCTTCTTCCCAGATAGCATAAGTGGCAGTATCGTCTAATGGATCTTCATAAGGGCCAATATTTGGGATTGGCGGAAGCGTTATATGTTTTTCTTTTTTAGTTAGGGCAGGAGTGTTATCTAATGCTTGTGGGCCAAGTCCAACTTTAGCTGCCATTCGTTGTCCAAAATCAGTAGTGGCACTAACGAGTAAAGCATATGAGGCTACAACCATAATGGTTGGGATAGTTAAACTTGGTTTGTTGCGCTTTGAAGAAGGGTCTCTAGGCCCTGGAGGCGGCATAAACATGTATGAAAAAGTCATTGTATGTGGGGTGATGTTGCTAGTTTGTTATTTTAGTATTTACCTAAAAAATGTCAATAGCTAATAAAGTGATTCCCTAGGCTTTGCTTTCGCTTGAGAGCTGCTTCGGTTGCGGCGCGGGCGGTAGCTAGCATATTGCGTGTTTCGCGGAGCGGGATGTTGATGGATTTGTAAGTTTTGAGGTCAGTTTCGAGAGATTTTATAGTGGCGAGGGCTTGTTTGAGGCCTTCTTGAGTTCGGATGATGCCAACTTTTTGCCACATGGTGTCGCGTAAGGTGCGGCGAGTTTGAGCAACTTGACGACGTAATTTAGGCGTAATGCGTTGCCATTTACGTTTAGTGAATTTGGGAAGGCGTTTTAGATTTGGTGTTTTTTGAATT
>JABJMC010000024.1 GCA_018659585.1 Candidatus Peregrinibacteria bacterium | reverse complement strand
TATTTCTGTGAAATCTATTTTATTGTGTGAAGCAATGTCATTTTCCCTTAATGTCATAAGAGTTATTGTTTAGTGAGCGCTTAAGGCCGCCCCATTATAGGTTCTAGAGGTCATAAATACAACAAAAAGCGCCCCAAGTTTGGAACGCTTTTAAATCTTGGTAAAACGCAACAATGTGCGTTGCTTTTATTCTTTACTGTCCTCTTCTTTTTCATCCTTTTTTTCATCTTCTTCTACAATCTCGGCATCAACCACATTTTCGTCGTCTTTAGCCTCTTCTTCGCCCTCCTCGTTCATGTCTTTAACATTTACGCCTTCTTCGGATTGTCCCATGTCTTGATACATGGCAGCGCCAACTTTTTGAATTTCTTCGGAGAGAGATTCAGTGGCTGCTTTGATGTCGTCCGTGCTAGCACCTTCTTTGGCAAGAGTGTTTTTAACAGCTTGGATTTTTTCTTCGACAGGGCCTTTGATGTCATCAGTGACCTTGTCGCCAGCGTCTTTGATCGTGCGTTCAGCTTGAGCAACTAAGACTTCAGCTTGGTTGCGAACTTCAACGGAATCTTTCTTTTTCTTATCTTCGTCAGCATGAAGTTCCGCTTCTTTACGCATTTTTTCAATCCCTTCGTCGGATAGGCCAGAGGAGCCAGTGATAGTAATATGTTGGGTTTTG
This sequence comes from Candidatus Peregrinibacteria bacterium, assembly GCA_018659585.1. GTDB lineage: Bacteria > Patescibacteriota > Gracilibacteria > UBA1369 > UBA12473 > JABJMC01. The sequence goes on along the minus strand of JABJMC010000024.1, from coordinate 24,294 downwards.
CTGGTAGCTTTGTCCATGGCTTTGACATTCAGAATTCCGTTGGCATCTAAATCAAAAGTAACTTCGACTTGTGGGACGCCGCGGGGGGATGGTGGAATGCCATCAAGAATGAATTTACCAAGTGATTTATTGTCGGCCGCCATGGGTCGTTCTCCCTGTAAAACGTGAATTTCTACAGAAGATTGATTGTCCGCGGCGGTTGAAAAAACTTGTGATTTAGAAGTTGGGATAGTGGTGTTTCGTTCAATAAGTGGAGTGGAAACACTTCCTAGAGTTTCGATTCCAAGTGTGAGGGGAGTGACGTCGAGTAAAAGCACATCTTTAACATCGCCTTGCAAAACCCCACCCTGAATTGCCGCTCCAAGAGCTACAACTTCGTCAGGATTAATTCCTTGGTGTGGGTCTTTTCCAAAAATGTCTTTTACCTTGGCTTGAACAATCGGCATCCGAGTCATTCCGCCAACCAAAATTACTTCATCAATGTCGCTGGCATAAGTTTTGGCATCATCCATAGCTTTGCGACAAGGTTCTACGGTTTTTTCGAGTAACTCAGCAATTAAATCTTCGAGTTTAGCGCGATTTAATTTGAGATTCATGTGCTTAGGCCCACTTTTATCAGCGGTAACGAACGGTAAGTTAATGTCAGTTTCGTGAGTAGAAGAAAGTTCAATTTTGGCTTTTTCAGCAGCTTCTTTTAAGCGTTGAAGCGCCATTTTGTCTTCTTTAAGGTCAATTCCTTGGTCTTTTTTGAATTCTTTGACTAGCCATTCTAAGATCACTTCGTCAAAATCATCACCACCAAGTTGAGTGTCACCGTTGGTAGCAAGAACTTCGAAAACACCATCACCTAAATCTAGGATGGAAATATCAAAAGTTCCACCACCTAGGTCAAAAACAGCGATTTTTTTGTCAGCTCCTTTTTTGTCTAAGCCGTAGGCAAGAGCCGCGGCAGTTGGTTCGTTAATAATACGTTTAACTTCGAGACCAGCGATTTTCCCAGCATCTTTAGTAGCTTGACGTTGCGAGTCGTTAAAATAAGCTGGTACCGTAATAACGGCTTCTGTAACCTCTTGGCCAAGGTATTTCTCGGCATCAGCTTTGAGCTTTTGAAGAACCATAGCGGAAATCTCGGCTGGTTGGTGTTTTTTGCCGTTAAAGTCCACGTCTGCTTCGCCTTTGCCTCCTTTAACAATTTTGAAAGGCATGCGTTTTACCATTTGTTCTACTTCGTCTAGTTGGCGTCCAATTAAACGTTTGGTAGAGAAAACAGTGTTTTCAGCGTTAGTAACAGCTTGGCGCTTAGCGGTAATACCGACTAAGCGTTCGCCGTCTTTGTAAGCGACAATAGATGGAGTAGTGCGTTGACCTTCGGAATTTGAGATTACCGTTGGTTCACCTCCTTCCATGACTGCCATACAGGAATTAGTTGTTCCTAAATCGATTCCAATAATTTTTCCCATAATTAATAAAGTGTTTAAAGATTTATTATATGTGCGTTAGCACTCATAATTATAGAGTGCTAAAAATCAGGCGTCAAGACTAATTTTTAAAAATATATAAATTGTAAGTAGAGGTTAAATGGGGTATAATTATTAGATTTAACAAAAATAAAATGGGATTTGCGCCTAGTCATGAACAGTTTGATTCTTTCCGAGAAAAGGAAGGACGTGAAATTGATGCTGCTTTAACAGTGGGTGAAACTACTGAGGAGGTAGAGGCTAAAGAGGTGGAAATTACGTATATGATTGGAGAGACGCGAATTAAGGTGGTGATGTATGAAAAGCCAGGTTCTTCACTGACTTTTTTTAATATGCATGATAACGAAGATACCGCGGCAAATGCGGCGCGGGATGTTGTGGATAGTCAAGGCGGGCGTTTAATTGAACTTCGTCATACTGGTGATCGGAATTTGGATTTTGAAATTCATGGTGAAGTTTATACCATTGATCCAAATAGGATGTTTACAGATGTGGGGGCCGCCGCGTCTTTGCGTCAAAAAACAGCTGATTATCGAGGAATGACATATAAAGAGGAGGCGCTTCGCCTTATTAGAAATTTTGCAAATGGTTTTATTGCGGATTTTTCGTTGGCTTCGCCAGAAAGAACATTAGTTGCTGTTCATAATAATACTGATAATCGGTATTCTTTAAAGAGTTATCAAGATGGGGGGCAGTACGAAAGTGATGCTGAATTAGTTTTTAGTAGGGGAGGGGATTTAGATGATTTTTTTTATGTGACTGATCGGGCGGTGTTTGATTATTTGAAAGCAGCGGGAATGAATGTGGTTTTGCAAGATAATAGTCGAATGACCGATGATGGTTCACTGTCTGTTTATTGTGGGCAAAATGGTATTACATACGTAAACGCCGAGGCTCAGCACGGCCATTTAGCACAACAAAAAAGGATGTTAGAGGTAATTAGCTCCCGTCCCCAACCTTAACCTTGGCTGGTCTGACAACTTGATCTTTAAATTGGTAGCCTTTTTCAAAACATTCGATGATGGTGTCTTTTTCGCCTGGGCCTTGTAGGAGAGCCTCGTGTTGATTGGGATCAAAAGGGGAGCCTATTTCACACGGAATTTCTTGTAGTCCTAGTCCCGCTAAAGTGTTCATAAATTGTTTTTCAATTGAATAAACACCTTTGACCCATTCGTTTTCGCTAAGATCTTCGGGAATATGTTGGAAAGCGAGTTGGAAGTTATCGATAATTGGGAAAATTCCTTGTAAAAATTGTAAATTGGCATAAAGCGCCAAATTTCCACGTTCTTCTTCGGAACGGCGACGAAAGTTTTGTAAATCCGCGGCAGTTCTTTTGGCGGTTTCAGTCATTTCGGCTAATTCTTCCTCAGCTTGAATGAGGGCTTTTTTAGTAAGTTCAAGATCTTTTTCGATCCCAGTTAGTTTTTTGGAATCATCTTTTTTATTGGTCATTTTGGAGCATTTTTAAGACTTCTTTTAGAGTGGCGAAATTAAAGGCATAAGGCATACGAGTTGGGCCAAGTAAACCAAGATAACCTTCAAATCCATCTATGTTGTATTTAGATACAATTAAACTGCAGCTTTCCATTTGGGGGAGGATATTTTCTTTGCCAATGAAAATATGTGGCTGGTCATCTAGTTCAAGTTGATCAAGGGTTTTGAGTAAATGAACACCTTCTTCTAAAACTTCCATAACTTGACTAGCGTTAATAGGACTATTTAAAAATTCTGGTTGGCGCAGCATGTTGGAAACACCTAAATAAAAGGTGCGGCGATTTTCAGGAATGCTGGCAAAGCTAATATTAGGCATGGCTTGAGCCAGAATAGAAACTGCCTCGTAAACTTGTTGTTGAGCACGGCGTTTTTTTAGATCAACTCTTAATTTTTTGAGATTTTCTTTAGCTAAGCGTTCGGCTTTTTTGTAGTCAGCTAGCTTTTCAACATACATTCGATAGCCTTTTTCTGTGGGGATGCGTCCGGCTGAAGTATGAGGTTGGGAAATCAAGCCTTCGTTTTCTAAAAAAGCCATATCATTGCGAATAGTGGCCGGACTAACGCTTAAATTGTATTTAATAAGCACGGTTTTAGAACCGACTGGCTCAGCTGTGCCAATAAAATGTTGAATAATGGCGTTTAAGATTTTTTCCTTTCTTGGATCAATTGGCAGCATAAAAATAGACTAATTAGCACTGCGAATTATAGAGTGCTTATGGGATTTTGGCAATTGAGGCTTGAATTTTTTCGAGAGTTTCTTCGAGGATTTTAATAATAGATGCTTCGCCGGGGAGATCAATAAGTGAATGAACTCGAAAATTTGGTGTTGATCCTAGAAGGGGATGATAGGTGCAGTGTTGGCGCATTATGGTGCCTGCTAAATTGCGAATCAGGTCATCTGTGAACTCAGGTGAGATATGGGAAGGGATTAGGTCTTGAAGACGGTCTCTTACTTGAAGTGTTATTATGGTGCGAATTTTTTGGCTGATTTCTCTTGTGGTGGTTTCATAGGCGCTTAAGTAATCATCTAAATCTGAGGGATGTTTTGTTTTTAAAACATCTATTATATCTGCAAAAAGTTGATGAGCTTTTGCATAAGCGGCTTTCCATTCTTCAAAATAAGCTTCTTTGTCTTCATCTGAAATTTCGGGTGGGGTGCCTATTGTTGCGATATCACAAGGGGATGAATGATGGACTTATGAATACGCTTTATGGTGGATTTTGTCAATAACGCAATTAAAGCGTTTAAAAGGTTTTGTGCAATTGTCGTAGCAAATCCTCGGTTTCTTCCCAACCAATACAGGCGTCTGTGACAGACACACCATATTCTAAATCATCAATATTTTCAGTGATTTTTTGATTTCCCGGGCCTAAATTGCTTTCAATCATTAGACCAAAAATGCTTTGGTTACCTTCCTGTTTTTGGGCGATTATATCCTTTATTACAAAGTGTTGTTTTTCATGATTTTTCCCAGAATTTTCATGGCTACAATCCACCATGATTTTGAGTTGGGATTCGCTCTTTTTTAATTTGGCTTCGCATTCTTCGATGTCTTCACGGTGGTAATTAGGGCGACCATTTCCTCCTCTTAAAATAATATGCGTGGCATGATTTCCCTTGGTTTTGAGAATAGAACAATTTCCTTCATCATCGATTCCTAAGAAACTGTGTGAACTTTTGGCAGATTTCATGGCGTTTACAGCAATGTCTAAATTACCATCGCTGTTGTTTTTGAATCCGATAGGAGCAGATAGTCCACTAGTCATTTGACGATGAGTTTGGGATTCAGTAGTCCGAGCGCCAATTGCGGCCCAAGAAACCATTTCACCGATGTAGGCAGCCGTAATGGGGTCTAGTAATTCGGTGGCTGTAGGCAGGCCTAAGTCCGCAATATCAACGAGTAATTGTCTTGCTAATTTAATGCCAGCTTCCATGTCGCAGGTTTTGTTTAGGAAAGGATCGTTTATAAAGCCTTTCCAACCTGTTGTGGTACGAGGTTTTTCAAAATAAACCCGCATCATAATAAGTAATTTATCACTTAATTCTTCGTTTAGTTTTTGGAGTTTTTCAGCGTATTCAATCGCGGCTTTGGGGTCATGAATTGAACAGGGTCCGACAATAACAACAAAACGATTATCTTCATTGTTTAAAATACTGCAGAAATCACTTCGACCTTTATCAATGGTTTCGGTGGCTTGGGGGGAAAGGGGGATTTGTTTACGTATTTCACTAGGGGAGATGAGTTTGGTAAAGCTTTCAATCCGAATGTTATCTAGTTTTTTGTCTGACATAGTAATGTTTAAGAATTAGTAATGTGATTAATATTCCTACCCAAATTGTAATTGGCAGAATCAACATTTGTAAAGCAATGTCGTATTCTGGTTCACAGCCTCCAACTTTAATTAATTCGCCAGTTACGGGATCTTCATCAACACCATCCCAACAAAGGATGGATGGGTTTTTGAGTTTATAAGTAACATAGCCAGCGAGAATAAGTAGCCAGCCGCTAAAAATTAAAAGGTTTTTTTTGAATTTCATAGTTTTAAATTTACTAAAATTAATCCTATCAATATCACTCCAATTCCAATTAATTGAATAATGGCGATTTCTTCTTTAAACGCAAAATAGCCAATCAAAGTAACAATAATAATCGATAAAGCGATCCATAAAACATTGGTAATGGCCATGCCTTCGTACTTGAGTGATTTAGCAAAAACAAAACCAGCCCCACCAAAAAACAGCACTGTTGCAATTAGGAAGCCTGGGTGTTTGTGTAGACTATAATATTTGGCGCAAATTGTGCCGGCTAAGTCAAACAAAGTAATGAGGACGATGTAGTAGATGAAAGGGTTCATGTTTGGAATTGTAGCATAGGTGTTCTTGCTCAATCAGTAATTTTGCGGTAGTTTAGTTTCCTTTTCTTAAACCACCCCACTATGAGCGAATTTACGTTTGAAGGTCCTGAGTATGACCGCGAAGAAATCACTACTCCCCAAGGAACAACTTGGGAAAAATTAACTCCCCAAGATTCTCCAAGAAGAGAGGGTGGGGTCTTAATTTTACAGCGTGTTGATGATCGAGATACTGAGGGTTTAATGCATTTTTTGCAAGTTGATAATTTGTTTGATCCTCCAGCAAGATGGAGTGGATTTGAATTTGGTGAAGATGACCCAGTTAGGGAAGTAATTGCTGGTACAACAGATGTGATGAAGGTTATCGCGGCAGCTGATGATTTTTTTCCTGTGAGAGAAGAAATTCGAGCAAGGATTGCTTCACGAGGTTAGATTAGGTTATCTTTATTAAAGATAATTTTTAACTAAGCTTAATATGAGTAAACGAATTATTTCTATAAGTCTTATTTTGGGAATGATGTTTGTGTTGAATGGTTGTTTTTTGTTTGGATGGGAGGAGTTATATGAAATGGTTCCAAATCCCGAGGAATTAGAGGAAGTAGCGGAAGACCCTTTGATGGCGGAGATAGACTTTTTTGTTGAAAATGCGGTTACGGATGAAGATCAAGAAGAAGAGGAGGAAGAAGGAGTTGATGAGTTAGCCGTGGTAGAAGCTTTTCAAGGAAATTGGGTGATGACACTTGATGTTGAAGGAATGCCGGTGGTGAGTGAGCTTTATATTCATCCAGCCTCAAAAATGGTGGGTTATTATTTAGGTCAAATCGATACGATACGGTCGTATGTAGGGGGTGAGGTTTTGGAAGCAAAGGATGCTTCTGCTAGTTACACGATAATGAATGGCCAAGAATTAGGCATTGAGGCACATGATCTTAGTTCGAGTTTTTCAGGGGCTATAAATATTGATGGGTCTAAGCCTTATGCGAGTGGAACTTTTTATTTTAGTACCGGCCAGAGTGGGGCCTTTAGTATGGAGAAGCAGGATTAAACATAAGCTCGTAAAATTTTTCCTACTGATAATTCGAGGACTTGGGCTATTTTTGGGCCTCGAGTAGCTATTCTAAAGGTGTTGGGTTTTTCTAGTATTTCGGCGCCTTTTTCGCCAACAGTGATTAATTTATCAGCATTAAAAATTCCGGGTTCTAAATCATTGATTATAGCGGCTCGGTATTTTTCTTTTTTCTTTTCTGGAAGAAAATCTTTATATTCTTCGTCTTGCGAATATTTGTCGTAAACCGCGTCAAAAACAGTGTTTTTTGTTAAATCCCAAGTCTCCGCATCTTGGGTAAAGAAATTTCCAATTTCTTCGATGATAATTTTTATATCGGGATGGTCAAGAATTGAAAAATCACTTTCTAGGCTGAAATTTAGAAGGGCCTTCATGGTTTCTAGATCTGTGGCTAAATGAAGGATGGCTTGCTGGACCGCGTCGTTTGAGCCCATAAAAGTGCTTAAACGATTACTGATAGTTCCCCATTTTTCACTGTCAAAGTGAATATGATTTTTTTCCATGAGGGAACGGGTGATTTCCAGCATGGCTTCGGTGCCGTGCGTGAAAAGTTCTTCTCGTGATTCGTCCCATTCATCGCTGGCAACTTCAGAAATAGCGCCATCTAAAACAGATTTTAAATCTTCATTGGCCATTAAGGCGTCAAAGATGGCTTCAATGTCCACATTGGAAGAACTGTCAGAATCATTGGTTGCTAAAATGGTGTCTAAATTGTCTAGGTAAGTAGTTGCGACAGCCGTAAAAGAAGTTCTAAATTCGGGGTCTGAAAAAAGGACGTCAGTAGTAAGATCTAAAACGGTTATTAATTCCTCGCTGCTTCCCATTAAATTAATAATTTTTACGGGATTTATTTCGTCTTGGTTTAATTCTTCGAATAAACTAGTGGCTATAGTGAGATTTCCGGGTTTATTAAGAAAATTAACTACTTGAGTTTGGATTTCTATATTGCTGGTTAAGGCTGCTTCGACGCGATCTAGAGCCTGATTTATTTGTGGTAAGCAGGCGGATCCAAAAGAATCAACAACTTGCTCTGTGACTATTTCTTTAAGGCTGCCCATGATTAATTCAGTGCCAGCCGCAATAGTGTCTTGCCAGGCATCAGGATTTTCTTGAAAATCGTGTGCAAAGGCATCAATAAAAGATTGAAGGCCAGGGTAGGCGGCAAGAGTGTTAATGCTGGTTATAAATTCTGAGGAAACTTCTTTTTCGGTGATAATTGGTTCTAAAATAGTAATGAATTCATCGAAATTTTCTATGTCGCAGGCTAGGTCCATCAAAGATTGGAGGGCTTCGGGTTTTCTTTCAAAGAATTCTTTGGCGGGGTTAAATCTTTCATCTAATTCACAAACATAATCTAAAAAAGCATATTGGGTTTCGGTGTTGGTTTTAACAAAATTTAAAGTTTGTTCGGTGATGGCTTTTAATTCGGGGACGGATTCAATGATTGAAAAAATTTGTTGAGGATTGTTTAGGTTGGCTAGGATTTGTTCGATGACTTGGGCTCCTTCGGGAGTTGTCCCAAAAGCCACTCCTGTTTGTAAGACGTCAGAGTCACGCAAAAAGGTGGTGATTTGGGGGCGAATTGTTTGGAGAAGTTCTTGTCCCTCGGGGGTTTGTAGAATTGGAATATTTTGAGTGGCAAAATTTAAGGCAACTTTAGTGATGTTTTCTTTTATAACTACGCTGGGACCCTGGTCTGAGGCTAGGATGTCAGGTAGATTATCTAAAATAGCGTTTAGTTCGGGAATGTCTCGAAGGGCGATAACGGTTTCTTCTAAATTTTCTGGTGTGATGTTTCTTGTAATCTCTATAACTTGATTTATTTTGTACGGATTTAAGGCGAGTTGTAGTATGTTTTCTCGCATTACATCATTTCCAACTACAATTTGGCGTAGGCTTTCGGTTAAGGCGCTATTGGCCATTTGCGGATAAACGTCATTTAAATAGTCACCTAAGTTAACAATCGCGATGTTGAGTAAAAATTCTTCAGTTTTGTCAGTTTCGCGGACAAATTCGCGTAGTTCACTAAGAATTATTTGAATGTTTTGGTTGCTAAGTAGGGTGCTGGCTCCGTCAAGATAATCGCCAGCCATTATTTTTTGGAAGCCGGTGAGTAATTCGGTGGAATTACCTTCTTTTAAGAGTCCAAAAAAGGCGTCTTGTAATTCAGGGTTTTCGGCTAATTGTCTTAATTCTGCTTCTAGAATTGGCCAGTCTTCGTTTTCTTGCATTTCTTCTCCAAGCAGACTAAGGCCAGCGTGGATTCCGGTTTCAGTTAAGAGGGTTCTTAAATTAGGGGTTTGTTCTCGGTTGCCTAGTTGATTGGTTAAATTGCGAATAAAAGGAATGCTAAGAGTTTCGCCAGCTAGTTGAAGGGGATCGATATTTCCTTGTAAAGCCTCAACAAATGAACCTTTGTCAAATTGCAAAAACACAAAATCTAAATAGTCATTTTGTAGTTCTGGACTAGCCGCGATTAAGCCGTTGATTTCGCCTTCAATAGAGTCCCAATCTCGAGATTCGTTTTCGGGAGCGAAAGATTTAAGGACCATGACAATCCCTTTCCCACTAGCCTCTAAAACTCCTTCTTGAAAAGCGGAGTTTTGGTCGGTGAATTCCCGTAAGGCGGTTAGCATAATTCCAAAAGATTCGTTGTTGGCTAAGGCGTTAATGGCTGGGTTATCAAAATCTTTATTAAAAAGAGCCCGTACAGCTAAATATAAAACTGGCAAATCTTCACCAGCGGCTTCTAGTAAGTCTTGGTTTTCTTCAAAAAATAACGCTACTTGATCAGCATTGGCTTGTTCGCCAAGGAAGTCTGGGATGGAGGCCGTTAAATCAGTGGTTTCTTCTTCTTCTTCGGTTTCGGGGCCAGTTAGGCTGTCCCATAATAGATTAGTGGTTACTTCGGTGGTCATGCCACCCCAAAAATTGCTTAAAGTTGTTTGTAAATGATTTAAATTCCATAAGCTATAGCCTTTGGCTCCGAGTGAGCCTATAATTTTGGCTTCAGTGGCTAAGTCTAGATCTTCGCCGGAAAGTATTTTTGGGAAAACGTTGTCATCTAAAATAATATTTAGCAGTGTAATTTGATTTTCGGGGTCAGTTAAAAGTCGATCGATGTCTGAGGCCAAAGTGTTTAAGACCTCCGGAGGGATGCTATCGTTAGTTTGTTCTTTAATGGCTTGGGTAGAGGCTTGTTTAAGCCAATCACCAAATAAACCAATTAAATCTGTGCGTAGCGCTTCATCTTTGATGATTCCTTCACGCAGGGCTTGTAATAAAACAGTGAAATCTTGGGAGTCCCCAATAGCTTCTAGATCGCCACTTTTGATGGCTGGGAGAAGGCGAATTAGAGAGGGTAAAACATCTGCGGAAATACAAACTAAACCGTCTATGTGTTTTAGGAGAATGGTTTCGTATTCATTAATGCCTGGAGCTGCTTCGATTAAGGCTAGCAACTCAGGATCTTCTTCTGGGAGTTGGAATTCGCTATTGGGAGTTATTCCAATATTTTCTGGTGTGCCGAGTTCACCGCCACCATCTCCACCACCTAGCGATTTAATAGGATCGGTTTTAGAATTATATTTAGAAATTTTATCCCACCATTTATCAACTATTTTTGTCAGATTTTCAGCGGCCGCGGATTGGGCTTTTTCAAAAATATTCTCTGCTCCGGGCATTTGGGAGAGCATGCCACGGATATCGATTGCTTCTTGGGCGAGCGATAAAGCGATTTCGGCAGCGACTTCGATATGTTCGTTGTGTTGGGCAGGCATTTTTATATTTTTGAGAGGTTTGTTTTTAATTGTTTTTCAGCAGCTGTTTTTTCATCGTCCTCTTCTTGGGAGTGAGTGATTTTTATTTCGGTCATTTGTTTATTTATTTGATCGCGTTTTGTTTGAGCCAAGTATTCTTTTCCCTCTTGGATGAATTTTTTTTCGTGTTTTTCTAAAGCAGAAATTAATTCTTGGCGTAGTTCTGGCGAGTATTCATCAGCTTCGGATTCAAAACGAGCTTTACCTTCTTCGGTGAGAAGAACGGTTTTTTTGATGCGATTGATGAAGGCCTGAAGATCCATAAAAAACAGGTATAGTAATCTTATTATTATACCACTTTTGGGGTTTTGAATCAATCAGAGCTCGGGGACATGTTTTTAAGATGCTCCGCTAGAAGGTGAAGGGGGAGGCCCATGACTGTAAAAAAGTCTCCATTTATATTAGAGACAAAAACAGCTCCTTTTTCTTGAATGGCATAGGCCCCGGCTTTTCCGAGAGGTTCGCCGGTGTTAATGTATGTTTGAATTTCTTTTGAAGATAAGGATTTGAAGGTTACTTTTGTAATTGAAACATCAGTGATTTTTTGGTTGGTGGATGTGTCGATGAGGGCGATCCCGGTTATTACTTCGTGAGTTTTGCCACTCAAAAAATTGAGCATTTTTTTGGCGTCTTGATCGTCTTTTGGTTTCCCTAAAAATTTACCCTCTAGCACGATAAACGTATCGGCAGCGATAATAATAGCGTTGCCCTTTATTTTGTTGGCAACATCTTTGGCTTTATTGAGGCTTAAAAATTTGGCTAGTTCCACGGGGTCTTTTTTGGCTTGTAAATTTTCTTTATAACCAGACGGAATGATTTCAAATTCTAATCCTAGTTTTTCTAGAATTTCTTTTCTTCGGGGAGATTTAGAGGCAAGAATAAGGCGGTTCATGATTTTGGTGGGTTTTCAATATCTGAAAAATCTCTTAATCCCTCCCACTTTTCGCGAAAATCTTTGGCATCTAAATAGTTTGCAAATTTGCCATATTGGGAATGAGGTTTGGTTAAATGGGTGGCATGTTTTACTGGGCACCAGAATCGTTCGGTTCGTCCGGAGATTTCGGTTGCGTAGCGGAGCAAGTTATTAAAATAGCTGCAGTAAATGCAGTTTAGTTTTTCGAACCAGTTAAGATAGGGGAGCAGGTGTCGATCGTATACAAAATAGTCTTTTGCTTTTACTCGCGGAATGCCATAAACGCGAAAACAGATTTGATGATAAATCTCTAATCCGAAATGAAAAATTACGCCGGGGATAATCATCCCGTAAATAAAAGGAGCGCTTAAAAGGTATTTAAAACTTATGGGAAAAAATGTTTTTACCCAGCTGAGTTTCCATGATTTAAGTTTGACGCGTTTTGCTTCTAACTCTTTTTTGATATTGATTTTAAAGTCTAGGGAGTTGATGGCGCGATTAAAGGCGGCTACGATTTCGTCGCCCCACATATCTAGTTTTTTGAGATCAATTTTTTTGGCGCTTAGAGTTTTTTGAGCTTTTTTTAGGCGGGATATTAAGTCTTCTGTTGTTAAAGAAGGGTTTGTTTTTTTGATTATTTTAATGTTTTTCATTCCGAGGATTAGTAATCCGAGAATAAATATTTTTAGTAAATAATGGTCATGCAGGCTAATGAAATCTCTAGTCATGGGTGTGATTTTCCCAACTGCTAAGTGAGCTAAAATGCTGATGGGTAAGGTAAAAAACAGCCAGCTTTTTCTGGAGATAGAAAGTTTGAGTTTTAAAAATATTCTGGAAAGTAGGGGGGCGATTAGAAAAATGAGTAAAAAGGCGGCTGCAAAATCAAAAATTGCATACTCTTCAACGCGGAATTGTCTAAGGAATTCAATTGGAATCATTTGAATTGGTTAATGATGTGTCGCCTTCGTAGTATATACTGCTGGTGTATTTAAATAAGCCTAATTTTTATGAGTGACGGACGAATTGCCCAAGTTGAAGTTATTATTTTTAAAATCATTGATGAAAAGCCAGTGTTTTTACTTCTTAAACGTCAGCTGCATCGGGGAGGATTTTGGCAGCCAGTAACCGGAGGGGTAGAAAAAGGAGAAGATTTAAAAGAGACAGCCTTGCGTGAGATGAAGGAAGAAACTGGGATTGAGAATTACGTGGAAGTGTTAGAAGACCTTCATTATTTTGAGTTTGAGGCTAATGGGGGCCATGGTTGGATGAAGGAGTATGTTTTTGGGGTGCAGGTCGATGAAAAGACAGAGTCTGTAATTTCGGATGAGCATTCAGAGCAAAAATGGTGCTCACTTGATGAGGCACTAGATCTTTTAAAGTATGAAAATAATAAAGTGGGGTTTCGGAAGATTAGTTATGTTATTGCAGCCTGAATAGATCCCAGAAATCGTAAAGAATGATCGACATATAGAGGAGAATAGAAAAAACTATGGCAATAGTAAATAGGGGAGGATAAGCAAGCCCTATTGCTATTACCATTACTTCAAGAAGAAGGGCTGTGATTAAAAGAAAAAGAAAAGTAGCACTATGTGCCAAAATCCTTGAACCTATTGATTTAAGATTTATTTTTTCATAAGTAAAAGCAAAACTCGCGAAACTTACTGTTACTAACAATATGCTGATTATTAATAGGAGGTCACTGGTTGCTTCTGGAGGGATGTCAGATAAAGCATTTTGTAAGTTTGGGTAGAATAGAAATGCTAGGATCACAATAATAAGATTTTTTATTATGTTTTCCTTAATGATTAGTTCGCCTTTTGATTGAGTCATGATTGTTTTGGTTAATCTTTCATTAAGTATAACAGATTGTCTTCAAGACGATAAATGAGTGGCGCTATCATGATTTTTGGATATCTTTGGCGAAGTCGTTTGGTTTCGTTAAGGGTGAAGTCGATTTCATTGCCGATTTCGAATTTTGGGGAAAAGTGATTAAAATGTTCTTCGGCGGCTCCATGATTCCAGCCAGCGTTTTTTACTAAACCGTTGATGAATTGTTGTTTTTTGGCGGCCAGATTAACCATGCCACAGTGGTTGTGTCCAATTAGGGCCATATGACGAATCCCTTCGACGCCAAAGGAATAGGAAACCTTGAATTCGCTGTATTTTAAATTGGCGCCACCAGCGCGAATAATAAAGGCAAAGTTCTCTGGGACGTTAAGGCGTTTGCGATTATCCATGCACATCCCAACTAAGAGCTGTGCTTCTGAATAGGAGCCGTTTTGGCGGCCTAAATTGTGATATTCCAGCAAGAGCCCGATTGGTGTGTTTTGGTAGAGGGCGGGAATATCACTTTTTGATTTTATAGGGATTAAATCATGCATATCAAAAAAGGTTTATCCATCGGATTATAAATCAAAGTTAAGGTTTTAGGCAAGCAGAGACTTAGCTGTATAGAGGAGCTTGAATAAACATAAGTGCGACGTTTATGAAAATTATTGGTTTATCTTTATAAGCGATGCCAAAGAGCTGAAATTCCAGCATATGCGATGCTTTTGACTGTGATTTTTGATCGTAAATAGATTGCTTCAGGGTAAGGTTTATGGTATAATTATTAGATTTAAATTTAACCAATTTTATTATGGCCGGACCAGAATTAAATGAAGGAGGAAAGCCGTTTCCAGATCAGATGTCTAATGATGAGATACTTACTAACGCAGGTTTAGCTCCAGGTCTAGTTTTACAGCTAGAAGAATATGGCATTAAAGCAAGTGTAGTAGGAGGCAAACCATATATTGATACATTTGAAGCGTATCATCAAGTAATCGAAGGGGATGCGTTCCGAGCGACTCAAATGAGCTCATTGCCTTTGGCAGGTAAGGAAATTGATTATGTGACACGAAATTCAGATGGCGTGGTAATTTTTCATCTTAACGATTCCTCTGGTGGAAAAGAGGATGTCATTTTCTCGAAAGAATCTAAAATGCCTGATTGCTATTCACCTTCGACTTTTACTGAGGGTGAATATAGCCCAGCTCTTAGAATTGAACGCGAGGAATGCAAAAGAAGGGAAAAGGCGGCTTTTAAAGTTGATGATGTGGAACTTGCGCGTCTTGAACAAGCGTTGAAAGCCCTGGTAGATGATGAAATATTAAACGGAGCAGGCTTGACTCCTACGGTAGTAAGAAGGCTTGTAGGTAACGGTATCAACGTTAGTGTTGCTGGTAGGCCAAAAGGACCTCTTGTAGATACTGGGGATGTTTTTCATCAAGTAGTTGAAGGAAACGGCTTTCGTGCGGTTCGTATGAGTTCATTGCCTTTGGAAGGGAAAACTATTGAATCAGTTGCTACTGATTCTGATGGTGTTACAAGATTCTATTTGATTGATGACGCTTCTGGGCGTAAAGAAGAAGTAATTTTTTCACGAGATAGAGAAATGCCCGATCATTATAACTCTTCTTCTTTTGAGTAGATTGACCAAAAAGCGTAATGGCATATGCGCTGTTAGGTGATGTTTTGGGCGAGGCTTTTGTAAAAAGCTGAGCCGCTAATACCCTGTTGTACGATGGATAGAAAAATACTTTCCTTATCTATCAAGGATGACTCTTATAGTTTTACCTTTTGTTCTATCACTTGCAGCCTTAATTTCTTCAATCTTTACTGTGACCTGCTCTTCCTCTGGGCTTGCCAAACCTCTTACAATTTTCATGCTTTCGTTAATCCGAAGATGTACCGCATTAACTCTTAATTTGATTTCAAGCTCCCCAGTGTCTTTAAGTTTTGAGAATTGCGTATCATCAACTGAAAGGCTTAACATACTGTTTTATTTAGTATTTATTTTTCTAATTATACCATTTTTCTGTCTTTCTTACAACTCGTTGCTGGATGAAGTGTTTTTCTTGTAGGTTTTTGTGAAATAAGCTTTTAAAGCCTCCCAACCAGATCTACCATTCGACAAGAATAACCCCATTCATTGTCATACCAGGCTAGGATTTTGACCATGTTGTCGCCGATGGACATGGTGGCTAGGGAGTCGACAATAGAGGAGTGAGGATTGCCTTTGTAATCAATAGAAACAAGTGGTTTTTCGGAATAAGCAAGGATGCCTTGGAGTGGACCTTCAGCTGCGGCTTTTAGAGCAGCGTTCACAGATTCGGCGGTAGCTGATTTGTTGAGAGTTACGACAAGGTCTACTACGGAAACAGTGGGGGTTGGAACGCGTAGGGACATGCCGTTTAATTTGCCGTCTAGTTCCGGTAGGACCATAGCAACTGCTTTGGCGGCGCCAGTGGTGGTTGGGATCATGGAAAGCGCAGCAGCGCGAGCGCGGCGTAAGTCTTTGTGTGGTAAATCTAGGATGCGTTGGTCGTTGGTGTAGGCGTGGGTAGTGGTCATAAGGCCATGCTCGATTCCGAATTCTTCGTGCAGCACTTTGGCAACTGGCGCGAGGCAGTTAGTGGTGCAGGATGCGTTGGAGATTAAGTGGTGATTAGCTGGGTCGTAATCAGCATCGTTTACTCCGAGGACAACCATTAAGTCGAGGTCTTTACCAGGGGCGCTGACCACAACCTTTTTAGCTCCTGCCTGAAGGTGCTTGGAGGCACCTTCACGGGTTCGGAAAAAGCCAGTGGATTCTACGACCACGTCGATGTTTTCTTCGGCCCAAGGGAGTTTTTCAGGGTCTCTTTCAGAAAGCACCCGAATTTCTTGGCCGTTCACAATGAGTTTATCGCTCGTGACTTCGATTTTGGCATCTAAGATTCCATACATGGAGTCGTATTCCAGTAAATGGGCCAGGGTTTCCAGGTCTCCTAAGTCATTGATGGCCACAATGTCACAGGTTTGTTTCTCTAAATTAGCGCGGAAAACATTCCGTCCAATTCTTCCAAAGCCGTTGATAGCTACGCGTGGTTTCATAATTTATAAGTTAAGAGTTCGCAGGGCGCATTATAATGCTATAATGGTGAGGATGAAAGTCCTCTCATACGATTCAGGTTCGCCGAACCCAGAAGTAATTCAGGAGGCTGTTGCTGTTTTAAAAAATGGGGGAGTCATAGCACACCCTACGGACACCTGTTATGGCTTGGCCACGGACATTAATAATGAAAAAGCGTTAAAAAAGCTTTATAACACCAAACAAATGCCTTTAGATAAGCCGGTGAGCATTTTGGTGAGGTCTTTAGAGGAGGCGCTTAAATATGGGGAGTTTTGTGATTTAGCGGTGCGAATGGCTGGGGAGTTTTGGCCGGGACCATTAACTTTGGTGGTGCCGCGTAAGGATAATTTATCGAAAACATTAAATTCAACTGCCGATTGTATTGGTTTGCGAGTTATTGAGGAACCAGTTTCCGTTGCGCTTTTAGAGGCTATGAATTCACCTTTATCAACTACAAGTGCTAATCTTCATGGTCAGCCAACCCCGTTTTCTATTTCACAAATTACAGCTGACCCAGATTTAGTAATAGATGTGGGGGATTTAAAGGAGCATCATAAGCCTTCTACTGTAATTCACGTTGAAAAAGGTCGGGCCACAACTTTGCGACATGGTGATTTATTTGATTTGTACGCGGGCTTGCTTTAGGTAAAGCTTAAAATAGCGTGGATAATAGCCGTAATGGATTCAAATCCTAGAGTTACGAGTGTTCCGGCGCATAACACACCAATGGAAATTAGGAACAAAGCTGGCCAAAATTTAACTCCAAACAAAAAAGCAGCTAAAGACCCAGTCCAAGCTCCAGTAATAGGTAAAGGGATAGCTACAAAGGTAATTAAAGCTAAGGCCCCAAGTTCATTGAATTTAGCGGAATGTTTGTGACGAGTTTTGTGAAAAAGCTTATTAAGCCAACGATCAAAGAATTTAGAATGTTTCATTAAGAACGTTGTCACGGGATTTAGGAATTTAAGTAGAATGGCGACAATTAAAATATTGCCAGTAGCTGACCACAAAAAAGCTTCCCAAAGAGGCATTTTGAAAGCACCAAGGGCAATCGGAAGAGCCCCCCTAATTTCAAGAATTGGGAGCATTCCAATACCAATGGTGAGTAAAATATTTAGTAAGTGAGTTTCCATAACAACCCATGTTGTATCATGAATCGAAGTAGGCGCAAAGGGACATTATTTTATTTAAATTTGGAGACTTTTTAGTGATTTGGCAATAAAATTTATATGAACGTTGAAAAATGGCTTTAGTAAGCCAAATAAGCCTAATTAGTAGGTGTTTGTGTACACAAAAATTGTACTTTTAAAGCTATTATTTGGATTTTTTGTACTTTTAATCATTGACAAGGGGGCTTTCTATCCTTAATTTTGGGATTACACAAGCGTTCAAAAAAATTATACACAAGTTGTACACAAGTTTTGAACATATAAGAAAAAAAAGTGAATCATAAACCTGTTCTTTTACAAGAAACGCTCACACAACTCAACCTCCGAAAGGGGGAGGTAGTTGTGGATGGAACGCTAGGCTTAGGTGGTCATGGAAAAGCCATCTTAAAAGCTATTGGTTCAGCTGGGAAATATTATGGTTTTGACCTTGATATAGATAATCTCACTGAAGCCAAAAAGCGTCTTAAAGAGTTTTCTGCTCAAACAAATTTTTTCCATGATAACTTTGTTCATTGTCATGATCGGCTTCATGAGGAAGGAATCGACCAAGTCGATGCCATTCTCCTCGACTTAGGACTTTCTTCTCCCCACATAGATGATCCCTCTAGAGGATTTTCTCTCCAGGAAGATGGGCCCCTAGATATGCGATTTGATCGCCAATCTAATACCCTGACAGCAGCTCAAATAGTTAATACCTGGCCAGAATCAGACCTCAAGAAAATCATTTATGAATATGGAGAAGAGCGGTACGCTCCCAAAATTGCTCGTTTAATAGTTGAGCAACGGAAGGAGAAACCATTTACCGTTACTTCAGAGCTTGTTGATTTAGTTGGAACTATTATGAAGAGTTCAACAGATAAGCGAAAGGTAGCGACCCGAGTCTTTCAAGCGCTTCGAATTGCAGTTAACCAAGAACTTGAGGTTCTAGAGAAAGTCATCCCTCCTTTGCTTTCTCTCCTCAAGTCTGGTGGGCGACTAGTGATTATTTCTTATCATTCACTGGAAGATCGCCTAGTAAAAAGAGCGTTTAAAAAAGTGGCTCGAGCCTGTATTTGTCCGCCACAAGTCCTGCAATGTGAATGTTCAGGAAAGACTTCCTTTCAAATTCTTACTAAAAAGCCGATTGTCCCTTTTGATTCTGAGATTCAAGAGAATCCTCGAAGCCGTAGTGCAAAATTGCGCGCTATCAAAAAAATATAAACTCCCTTAAAACCTCCCAATGTCCCACATCATGCTGACACATCCGCAAGGAAACGATATGACCACGAATTCCTCCTCTAAAAGAGGGGTGAATTTAAGTATTGGCCCACTTGTGGCCGTAATTTTGATGATGGTTTTGATTGCGATGATGGGGCTTCTTTCTTTGACGCATTTAAATGCCATGTCTACTAAAGGATATGAGATTAATAAGTTGGAAAGTGAACATCAAGATTTAGTTCAAGATGGTGAAATTAATGACATGTTGATTCTGCAAGCTCGTTCAATGAAAACCATTGAAGGGCATCAGTTAGTTCAAAATATGGTTAAACCTCAAGATGTGTATTACCTAGAAAGTGTTTCTGGGTTTGCGAGTGCTAACTAAGAGGGCCATTAGGCCACTGACTTTGTTTCATTATTCCATGGGTTAGGAATAAGCCATCCAAATCTCCCTCGTGGGTCCGTAGGGGGATTTGGGCTATTTGTGCATGGGGACAAACCTGCGGTTTTCCCCCATGTACCCCTTTTCCCTTCAGCGGTTGTTCGTGAATTTTGTTCCGCTAAACTCCGCCGCAAGCCACCCCGGGACCCACAAGACCCGTGGGTGTTTGCGGCTCGTTGTGTGCTTGACGATTTTCTGTTCCAGAAAACCTTAACAAAATTCACTCACGCTTTTTGATAGTTATTTTTTAAATTATAACATGTGCGTGTGCACAGATTTTCAGATTAGGATTCACCCCCGGGGGTGAATTTTTCTCTGTAAAAATGTAAAAAATGGGTAAGGCTTGTCAAGGTCTTGGTGTTCAGTTGATTTTTCCCCGCAATCGCAGTATTCTCAGGGCGCTAATTTTTAACCCAGAGGATTATGGATCTCCCTGAACTCGCTGAACTGAATAAACAAAACAATCCCCACCTACGCGTTTTGCCATCTGGTTTTCACGCTATTAATTTGCGCCAAATGATGTCTGTTGCTGACAAACATAATTTTGGGGTAGTGGCGATTAACCAACGCAATAAATACATTATGAGGGCCACACTTGAGGCAGCTTGGAAAACAAAGTCTCCGGTGATTTTGGAGATTGCGGAAAGTGAAACTTCTTACTGCAATATGTTGCCAGAACGTTTATCCGATTTTGCACACGAGATTATTCAAGAAATGATTGATAAATATGGTTATTCCGTGCCGGTTGGTTTGCATCACGATCATGTTCAAAAAGACACAGAGGGTTGCACTCAGCGTTCTATTGAGGCTGGTTTCACTTCTATTTTGATTGATCTTTCTAAGCTTTCTCTCGAAGGAAATATTGCGGGATGTCAGGAGATAGCAAAGAAAATTTATCCATTAGGTGTTGATTTAGAGGTTGAAGAAGGAGTGGTTCATTCGGTTGGATCTGAAGAGGCTGAAAAAGTAGCAGCTGATGTGGAAAATTATTATTCCAAAGTTGATGATATGCATAAATTGATGGCGGAAACTGGTGGAACTGGAGCATCTTGTTTTATTGGGAATCAACACGGTATTTATAAGGAAGAAAATCCAAGAATTGGTTATGATCGTCTTAAAGAAATTGCCGATTCAATTCGTCCGCTTGGGGCTTATCCAGTTATGCACGGGGGAAGTGGTCTTAAACCAGAACAATTTCAAATTTTGGTAAATAATGGGGCGCGTAAAATTAATTACGCTACGAGTATTCAAAACATTTTCTTTAAACACACCCCACAAGAACTGTTAGATCGAATGGATGCTAAGGGCGAAGAGATGGGTCGTCCCCGCCGAAAGGTTTATATGTTGTTTGAGGAAGAATTTGATCAGCTTGATCATACCGCTGCAGTAGAGGAAATGACCGATCACATTGCTATGATGATGACAGAGGCGTTTAACAGTGCGGATAAGGCGCAATATTATGTTGAAATGCTTGATTTCTTAAATCTTTAGTTTTTTTAACTCTTTAACTTCATTCAAAATGATTCGCGTAGGTATTAATGGATATGGTCGTATTGGTCGAGGAGTCCACCGTCAAGCTATTGTTTCTGATGATATAAAGATAGTGGCTATTAATAGTCGGGCTGGCGCAGATTCACATGCCCTTTTGCTCAAGCGTGATTCAGTTTACGGAACACTTGATGCGGAAGTTTCGGTTGAAGGGAAGGATTTGAAGGTAAACAATGAAATTGTAAAAGTTTTTCAAGAAAAAGATCCCGAAAATGTACCTTGGGGTGATTTGGATGTTGATGTAGTAATTGAATCGACTGGTAAATTCACTAAACAGGGAGACGCTAAGCGTCATATGAAAAGTGGCGCTAAAAAAGTGTTAATTACGGCCCCGTGCAAAGATGAAACAGTTCAAACTTTGGTGATGGGAGTTAATCACAAGGATTACGACCCCAATAATTACAGTGTGGTTTCAAATGCTTCTTGTACAACTAACTGTTTGGCTCCGACCATGAAAGTTTTGGTGGAAAATTTTGGGGTTAATAATGCTGTGGTCACTAGTATTCACGCCTTAACTTATACTCAGAATTTACTTGATAATTCCAGCTCTGGTGATTTTCGTCGGGCTCGAGCAACCATGTCTTCCGTAATCCCAACTACAACTGGTGCCATGGCGGCTATTTCACAGGTTCTCCCAGAATTAGACGGGAAAGTTTGTGGTATGGCTTTCCGAGTACCAACACTTTGTGTGTCTTGTTTGGATATGGCGGTTACTTTTGATCGGAAAGTGACAGTTGATGAAATTAATGAAGCTTTTCTGAAGGCTGAGAGTGAGGAATTAATGGGTGTTTTGGGAACTTCCAGTGAACCATTGGTTTCCATTGATTATAAAGGTGACACCCGTTCTTGTATTGTTGATCTTCTTTCTACAAAAGTTGTGAATGGTAAAACCGCTCAAATCATAGTTTGGTACGACAATGAATGGGGTTATATTTCACGCGTTAGTGACTTGATTCGTTGGATTTCGGCGGAGTAGAGATTTAATGAGTCCAGTGTTTGGTTTTTTGTAACTTATGATGGTGAGGGTGTTTTTGATGGTGAAGAACAGTAAGGGCTAAGCCGATTAAAATGAAAATACCACCAATTAAATGATAGGAATAAAGATTTTCTTTAAGAATTGTGACCGCTAAAATTACACCAAATAAAGGTCCCAGTAACCCGATAGAGGAAGCCACTGTGGCTGGGATTAAGTCTAAAGTTTTGTACCAAAGCATTTGACCAAAAACAATGGTGAGAAGTGCAAATAGTACTAATGGGATAAGAATGTTTTGATCTAATAAAGTAAGATTAACAGTGTGCTCAACATTTAAAATAAGTGGAATAACGAAAAACATACAGATAGCGCCCGTGAAGTTTCGAATTAAAACCACTAGTTCGGGAGACATGTGGTGAAGGTTTTTTTTGAAAATAACCGTGGCTAGGGCCCAGACAAGAGCACTGCCCATAATAAGAATATCTCCGTGATTAAAATTAAAACCAATGGCAAAGTTTTGGGTGGCAATCAAAAGCATTCCAATAAACATGAGTGCAATTCCACCAATTTGATTTTTAGTGATTTTCTCTCGTAACCAAAGAAAAGAAATGATTCCTACAAAAACAACTTCTATGCGGCCGATGATGATAGAGTTGGTAGCAGTAGTGAGAAGTAGGCCTTTTAAAAAAAGTAAAGGGGCAACTGCTCCGGCTAAAAAAGCGACAAGAAAAAGATAAAACAAGGTTTTTCTTGGTAAGCGATGGATTTTTTTAATTTCTGGCAGAAAGCCAAAACAAAGCAGAATAGTTATAACGGATAAAGTTTGAGCCAGGCCAGCGACAGTTTCGGGGGCTAGGTTTTCTAAAAGAATTTTCCCAAAAATAGAGTAGGAAGAGAGGAAGAGGACGGAGAGGACGCCAGTTAAGACACCCTTAGAATATTTATTCATGTCAAAACTTTAACATATAGATCCTCTATGTGGTATCGTAAGAGTCATGAAAATACTTATTACTGGATCCAGCGGAATGATTGGGACCAGCCTAATGGAACGATTATTAGGGCTGGAGCATGAAGTGGTGGGTTTGGATTTTGTGAAAAATGAATGGAATGAAAGTTTGAATGATAAGACTTTGGATGTGGATTTAAGAGATTTGGAAGCGACTTTGCAGGCGGTGCCAGCTGACATTGATATTGTGGTGCATTTGGCGGCGAATGCGCGGGTTTATGATTTAGTGGTAGAGCCGCAGCTAGCCATGGATAACATGTTGACGGTTTTTAATATTCTGGAAACAGTTCGTCAGAAAAAGATTCCTAAACTGTGTTTTGCTTCCTCTCGCGAGGTTTATGGGAATTCAGAAAAAGAAATTCATAATGAAGATGAGTCTTATGTGAAAAATTGTGAGAGTCCATATACGGCTTCGAAAATTACGGGGGAGGCATTGGTGCATTCTTATAGTCAGTGTTATGGTTTAGAGTTTTTGATTTATCGTTTTTCTAATGTATATGGAAAATATGATCAGAGTGATCGGGTGATTCCGTTGTTTATTCGGAAATTGCAGAAAAACGAGCCAATTGTGGTGTTTGGAAAAGATAAATTGTTAGATTTTACTTATATTGATGACACGGTGAGTGGGATTGTTTCTAGTTTGGAACGGTTTGATGAAGTTAAGAATCGAGTTTTTAATTTAGCGTTTGGAAAAGGAACGTCGATTTTGTTTTTGGCAGAAAGGTTAAAGGAATTACTCAAGAGTGAGAGTGAAATTTCGGTAGAGGAAAGTCGAATTGGCGAAGTAATTCGGTTTATCGCTGATGTAGCGCAAGCCAAAGAGGCGTTAGATTATGACCCGCAAGTAGGCATCGAAGAGGGCCTAAAAAAATCTTTGGAATGGTATTTAAAATAGAGTAGCAACTGGAGTGATTTCACCAACTAAAGGCGCTGCATATTCTAAGAACTTTTCGGTAACCCCATTGCCAGCGTCGTTAATAAAATCACGTGGCATGTCTTTGGTGACTTTGGCCACGTTTTTGAGTTCAGTTAATTTTATTTCGGAAGCGTAAGGGGAGTTACTAGTGCGTTCTATATAAATCGAGCCAGATTTAGCATCACTCATGGCAAATTTAACTGCTTCGGCGCCGACAAGGCGGGCTTCTTGGGCATCTACCTGGCTGACACTGCCGGCATAGGAGCGTTGAGCATAACCCAAAGTGTCGGTGCGTACGCGCAAGCCATCGTGTTTGGAGTTTTTCTTGATGTGATCAGCTAGAAGATCGCCTAAAGCACCAGTTCCGGAAAGTTGAATGTTGCCGTGGGAATCAGTTTCTTTGCTGAATTTTTTGGCTAGTAATTCACCGGTTTCGTCTTTGATGCCTTCGGATACAGCGACTACACAGCGACCGTATTTATCAACGG
>JABJMC010000023.1 GCA_018659585.1 Candidatus Peregrinibacteria bacterium | reverse complement strand
TTAACAGATCAATTGGGACTTATAAGAAACAACAATGATGATGAGGATATAAGTATGTTGTTTTGTCGGGATAAGAAGTGCCAAGAATTTACGGCACGCGAATATCATAAGCGTCATGTGATGGGTGTTCATACGATTGAAGAAGAAGGAGACAGTGTTTTTGATTTATTGAACGATTGCTTAGGCATAGAAGAGGATATGTTGTGGGATATTGATTATTATGTGGAACGAATAAGTGAGTTTTTGGAATCAAGAATGGAAGGAGGGTTATATCCTTTGCCGGGTGACGAAATTGCGTATGGATTGAATTCATTTGGTGAATTGTTTGTGATTTATAACACTGGGAATGGGGAGGGAGGAATGATTATTGATCAATCAGAAGATGATGTATTTATTACTCCTCCGCCACTTTCCGACGGAGGGGGTGACGATGGAAGGGTTGTCCCTGAAGTTCAGCCATCACCAGAAGTGGTAGGGGATAATTTGTTGGGGATACATGAAGTTGTAAAAAAAGTGCAAGCTGAGTCAGGTGATGATTTAAATATGATAATTCGCCTTCGAACTCGTTTAGATATGACTTTAACTAAAGATCAAAGGACTTCGTTGTTGGCACAAGGTCAGGAATTTTTAAAGGGTCCTGGTAATTCTAGAGGAGAACCCCAGCTTCATGATTGGGTTGGATATGGATATGATAACCCTGCAGCAAAAGAGGGCGTTTATATTGTGATTTGTCGCAAGAATGGTCGTGATTGTTCAGCTAAACTTTATCCGTAGGTGTTTAAAAAAGCTTCGGATTTAAGGGGATAATGTAGGTCGTGTTTTAAAAAAGTGCGTCCAAATTCGTCGATAATATTTATATGTTGACGAGTCATTTTTAATTTGAGGACAGCAGTGATTTGATGGGCGAGAATAAAATGCATTAGTTTTAATGTTTCTAAAGGGATTTCGCGTAAGTGGGAAGATTTTTTTTCGGCACAGTTTACGCAGTGAATAGTGGTGTGATTTTCATCTAAAAAAGCAGATTCTGAGGGGAGTTTTTCGCGGCATTCTGAACAGGTTCGAAAGCTGCTAATTGTTCCAATAGAACTCAGTAATTTAATGATGTAGGCTTCTCGTAAAACTTCGTGTTTTTTTGGGTAAAATTCAATTAAAGATAGGGTTTCCTCTAATAAATCATAGAGTCCGGGGATGTGGTTTTCATCAACGGTGAGTTTTTCCGTGGCTTCGACAATAAAAGCTACTGAAGCCAGGCTAGCTAGGTTTTTTTTAAGCTCGGGGTGTCTTTCTTCTAATTTGCAATCTTGGAGATAGTAATTGTTACGACTTTTCCAAAATTGAATTTGTACTTTGCTAAAAAGTTCTAATTGAGAATTGCGGCGACTTTTTAAAGTACGGAGGTTTTTGCCAATACAAGTTAATTTACCGCGGTCTGGAGTAAGGACAGTAATAAAACGATCTGATTCTCCTAAATCAGCCATCCGAATGATAATGCCACTGACGGTAAAGGAACGCGGGTTCATACGCGAGCGTGGTGTTTTAAGTAAAAGTGCGTTGCTAAACTACTGCTAGCCATCCCCAGCAACATGCTCAAAATAGACTGGGTAATAAAAAGCGATAAGTAATTAATATTTAGGGTGAGATAGGTGAATTCAGTTAAGTCTAAACTATTAGAGAAAGCCATTAAAAGTACGACGCCAATTAGAGAGGCAAATAATCCGTAAATAGCTCCTTCTAGTAAGAAAGGGGAGCGAATAAAAGTTGGTGTGGCTCCTACTAAATGCATGATGTTGATTTCTTTTTTGCGATTGAAAATGGTGATGTGAATGGCATTAGCAATAATCATGGTGCTGCCTATCAAAAAGGTGAGAATTATGCCGAGGAGTAATTTGCGCGTAAAAACAGTGATTTGAATTAAATTTTGAACAATTTGGCGGTTTTCTTCGTTACTTTCAATATCCATTAAAACCGTGTCGTAATGGGTTTGCAGCAGATAACTTAAGATTGTTTCTTGGTCTGCTGCCTCGTGAGTTGTTAAGTGAATACTGGCTGGTAAAGGGTTATCGAGTCCATAAGTTTCAAAAGGATCAGCTTCACCGGATTCTTTGTATTTTTCGAGTAAGGTTTGGAGGGCTTCTTCTTTGGTAAGGTAAGTGACTATGTCGGTTTCGGGGAGAGCTTCTAAATCTTGGACTAATTGATTTACAACCAAGATGTCAGCCGTGTCTTCTAAATAAAAAATCATATCTACTTTGGATTCTAAACTGTCGATGGCTTGGTTAGCCAAAACATTCACCATAAAAATCACATTGAAAATAAACAAAATAAGTCCCATTACCAAAATAGTGGCTGTGGTTAATAATTTATTACGCCACAGGTTACCAATGGCCATTTTTAGGCTGCGCTGGAAAGGGACGGTGAAGGACATTTGAGGGAGGTTTTGCGGATAAGAGAACTCTTATACATTTCTGGTTTGTATGGTTTTAAACGGGTGATTTTTGAATTTAATTTAAGTCCAATTAGTATTTTGGAAAGTTGTTGGGTGAAAACAAATTGGTCGTAGCCTAAAGCAATTATATCGGGTTTATGTTTTTTGAGAACTTTGTATTTGTCTTCGAGATCACCCAAGACTGCTTTGGTGACAAAAGGTAAAGCCTTAACAGTAGCGAGACGTTTTTTTTCTTTGTGATCTGGATATTTGCCGCGGATACTGTTAGCAGTGCGGTCGCGAGCAATCACCACAATTAATTGGTCTCCAAGTTCAGCGGCTTTTTTTAAATAGTTCTCGTGCCCAGCGTGCAGATAATCAAAGGTTCCAAAGGCTATTACTTTCTTTTTCATTTAAAGGAGAAAATTAACGTAAAGGAGTGCTAAGAGGATAATTCCTCCTAGGATTCCGGCTACTAAATCAAATGGTTTAGTGTGTTTTCCCATGTCTTCTAAATAGAGTTTAAGACTGGTAAAACCGTAGAGTAAGCCAGAAAGAATCGCGGGGATATCTAGAGTCCCGTTGAGGATGCGCATAGTATCACTAAAATAATCGTTCGCCAACATGAGCGTTGACAGGATATGTCCACCGGTAAATAAGATGAAGAAAAGGAGCGCAACTTTTTTTACATTAGCAACAGTATTCATGGGTTTTATTTTACACGTTTTTAGGTTAGACTCAAATCATGAAAATTTCCAAAGATCAGGTTCGGCATGTGGCAAAATTGGCGCGTCTTTCTCTTGACGAAAATGAAGTTGAGGTGTTTTCCAAGCAGCTTTCCGCTGTTTTTGAGTATATGGATTGTTTAAATGAGGTTGATACCGATAATGTGGAGCCAACTTCGCAGGTGACGGGTCTTAAGAATGTTTATCGTGAAGATGAAGTTAAAACGAGCGTGGATCCAGCCGCACTTTTGGCATGCACAGAATTACCAATTGAGAATGACCAAATCAAAGTTAAATCAGTAATGTAGTTTTTTATATGACGCTTTTTACGCAAACAATTAAGCAAGCTCATGAGGGATTGAAAACAAAAAAGTTTTCAGCCGAGGAATTGGCGCAAGCGTGTTTAGAGAGGACAAAGGAAGTGAATGGAGATTTGAATGCTTATGTGACAGTGACTGAGGATGTGGCTATAAAGGCGGCAAAAGAAGTGGATGCGAAAATTGCAAAAGGAAAGGGAATTGGAATTTTGGAGGGGATCCCGGCGGGAATAAAAGATATTTTGAACACCGAAGGGGTGAAAACTACAGTTTGTTCGCCGGGGTTAAAAGATTTTGTGCCACCTTATGACGCCACGGCTGTTAAGAAATTAAAGGAAGCCGGAATGGTGATGCTTGGTAAAACGAATTTAGATGAATTTGCGTGTGGTGCTTCGACCGAACATTCGTGTTTTGGATATACCAAGAATCCTTGGGATTTAGAGCGAGTAGCCGGAGGATCATCGGGGGGATCTGTGGCTGCAGTTGCGGCAGATACATGTTTATTTGCGATTGGAACAGATACGGGTGGTTCAATCAGGCAGCCAGCTTCTTTTTGTTCTGTTTCTGGTTTAAAAGTGACTTATGGTCGAGTTTCGCGTTCGGGCGTAACAGCCTTTGCTTCTTCTTGGGATACAATTGGCCCGATTGCAAAAACAGCTGAGGATTTGGCGTATGTTTTGCAGGCTATGGCTGGTCAGGACCCAAATGATATGACTACACCACCTCAAGAGGTGCCAGATTACGCTAGTTTATTATCTGGAGACGTGAAAGGTTTGAAAATTGGAATTCCTAAAGAGTATTTTATAGAAGGGGTCGAAGATGATGTGAAAGAATCGGTGTTAGCAGCTATTAAGCAACTCGAAGCTCAAGGGGCAGAAGTCCATGATATTAGTTTGCCAATGACTAAATACGCGGTGGCCATGTATTACATTGCGACTCCAGCTGAACTTTCGGCTAATTTAGCGCGTTTTGATGGTGTTCGGTTTGGGTCTAAACCAGATGATGAAGGTGAAGATTTGATTGATTATTATTTTAAGCAAAGATCCGTGGGATTTGGCCCAGAAATTAAACGTCGGATTATGATGGGGACTTATGTGTTATCAGCGGGTTATTACGATGCCTATTATAAAAAAGCGCAAAAAGTCCGTACTAAAATTATTGAAGATTTTAATAATGCGTTTAAAAATGTGGATGTGATTTGTGCGCCAGTATCGCCTTTTCCGGCTTTTAAGGCGGGGGCAAAAGATGATCCGTTGGCTATGTATATGGCGGATGCTTTGACTATCCCAGCTTCGGCGGCTGGTGTGCCAGGTTTGTCTGTGCCGTGTGGTTTTTCCAAAAAAGGCTTACCAATTGGTTTGCAGATTATTGGGCCGCAGTTCGAAGAAGGACGTATTTTAAATGTTGGGCATGCGTTCCAGCAAGTCACAGATTGGCATACAAAGAGGCCTACGCTGTAGTCGGTTTAAGAGTGGGATCCCAAGCAGAGGTTTGTTTTAGTTTGGCGCGCATTTTGGCGCGATCTGTTAGAAGATAGCGGGATCCTAATATAACATCTATCCCATCTCGAATATCTTCGATAGAATCTACGATTTCATAATTTGTAGCGCGAGTATATAGTTTTGATCTTCTAAAATGGGCTTCTCCTTTTTTATGCCCAAAAAATACAGGGGCGGTGGGTCCATCTGATTTTCCGACTATAGCGGCGTGACAGCTGTTTGGTTTATTTGCTGGTGTAAAACCATGCTTAGTAAGGAGGGCACACATTAAGGGTTTAAATTGCTTAGATGTTTGATTAAAGGGAATGCCCATAAGTTGGCTTAGTTGAGAAATTTCGTTCATAAAAATATTAGAAATTCCTCGTCCTCGAAATTCAGGAGTTACTAGTATTCCCATGAATACAGTTTGGGGTTGATCAGAAGTGGGGTTAGAGATTCGGAAACAAAAAAAACCGACTTTTTGTCCGTCGGGAGTGTGGACATTTGTAATATATTCTAGACCATTTTTATTCGCTCGTTTAACATCAAAAATCAAACCAAAACGTTGATACATCATCCCATTTAGAGGATGAATTTCTGGTATGGGGGTGGATCCAGCAGGATGAGTGCTTAGACTCGGCACAGTGAATTAATTAGTTTTTGGGAAGTACCTTAAAATAGAGTTGTTGTTTTGTCAATGTTTTAGGGTTTTATTTAGCACAACACTCCAAGATAAACTTTTCTATCTGGAGCATGAATTCACGTTGGTCCGAGACCTGGTAACGAAATTCGCCGGTTTTTAGGCCGCGATCGATTTGGAGGAGTTTGTGGTAAATGATTTCTAATTCTTTTTCGGAGAAATTTGCAGTTTGGCTAGCCATGGAGGTAACGGCGTAAGGATGTTGTTTGATTTTAGAGGCAATTTGAGCGTGGGCCATGCCTTGGGATTGTAGTTCTTTAATCTGAATAATCATTCTAAATTGACGTACTAGCATGGAGAAAATCATGGGAATGGCTTCGCCTTTTTCGACGAGAGTGTGGAATAAATTAATGGCTTCTTCGGCGCGCCGTTGGCCAAGGGAATCTGTAAGTTTGAAAACCGTGGTGTTGGCGCTCCCACTAACCATTTTATCAATTGTTTCGCGGGTAATGGCTTTTCCTTGCGTATGAGTGGCTAGTTTTTCGATTTCGTTTTTTAGGCGCCAGGAGTCATTTCCAATAAGGCTGCCTAAATAAGTGGCTGGACCCCATTCGATTTCACTGTTTAAAGCTTTGACTCGACTGATAATCCATTCGGTTAAGTCATTGCCAATTAAAGATTTGCATTCTTCTAAACGAGCTTGTTTTTGTAGTTTTTTGAATAGAGATTTTCGACGATCTGGGGGAGTTAATTCTAAGAAAACTAAAGTCGTGAATTCTGGAACTTTATTTAATAAATCCACCATCTTTTTTTGACTATCAGCGTCTTGAGTTTTTAAAAAGTCTTTAACAACAATTAAACGTTTTTCTCCTAAAAAGGGGACTGATTCCGCGGCTTCGATAATCTGGTTGGGGGGCGTATTTCCTTCGAACTCGTCTAAGTTGATATCTCCTTCATATTTTTCGATAAATTTGGCTTTCCAGAAGTCTAATTTTTCGTGGATGCCAAATTGGTCTTCGCCGAATAAGAGGACTATGTTGCTCATGCCCGAAGTGTACCACAAAACAGATGGAAGGAAAGATTCCGAGTATTCAACAAAAAAGAGTCGGCTTTTCGCACTCACCATCGGTCGTCGTTCGCTCCAGCGGCGAACGCGACCTATGATCTCGCGTCGCGGGTTGCTTCGCAACACCAAGCCCGCTCCGCTCCGATAATTGATTCGTTGCGAAAAACAACTCTTTTTTGTTAACCTTAAGTCTTCCCTCCCACCTGTTAGTGAACAGTTCTTTCTGAGGTGACATCTATATATTCCTCTAATCCCGGAGGAGTGTTTAGGAAAATTCGTTCGTCATAGCGAAGCACGACATTACCGTGACTGTAGTTAGCTGGACCAGCAAAAGTACGTTGGCCAAGCAAACTATTAATATTTCCGTAAACAGAACCGTAAATAGTAAGGGTAGTAAATGGATCAGTCCATTCACCAGTCATCACACCACCACCGTCAATGTAGTAAACACCAACAATTTCGGTTACTTCATCGTGAATGTAGACATCGCCGCCACCAGTTACGATAAAGGCAATGGATGGCACGCTATCCAAATCACTAGTGTCAAAAGTGTCTGTGTAATTAAGATTGCTCTTGAATATTAAGTCATGGCCTCCTTCTACAATAAAAGTATAGGCTTCTCCTGGGATAGCGTGTGCGCCAAGATCAAAAATCAGATCAGCGTCACTAACGCGATAAACGTTTTGTTTAGGATTTGTTTGATATAAAGTACTCAAGTTAGATTCAAAATCATCAATAGTAATGTAATATTCGGAAGTATCTTCGTAAGTATATTCAGTGTTTGTGTAGAGGGTTTTATTCAGACTAGTAGTGATGCTGGTAGTGTTTTGACTAACAGCCTCAAAGTTAGCGATTTGATCATTGTCCGTAGTTTTAATACGGTTCCAAACATCAGTTAGTTCATTTACAAGTTCTTTAGTTTGATAAAGAATGTAACTAGAAAGTCGAGCTAATAAAGAATCATCAGCAGTTAATGCCACAGAGTCACTACTCTTGTAATTTTGGTAGCAGGAGATATCAAAGGTTTCGATATCATCTTCGTAATAAATATCTCCAGCGTTTTGAGTGAGTAAATATGGACAAGTAATAGTAATGTCGGCGCTGGCGGTGTGGGTTTCGGTGCCGTTATCAGCGGTAGCGGTGTTTTCTAAATATTGAACAGGACAAGAAACTTCGGGATCAGCGGCCATTGCTGCACAATCGAAGCCTCCGTTAGAAACACGACCAACATATTGAATGACGATGTCACCGTAAGCAGCTGGAGCTTCGTCAAGATTTTCAAAAATTAATCCAGAAGTGACACTGCCGCTATAACAAGTATCAGTAATAAAACCATCACATGCATCAATGTCGCTTTCATCAGAGGAATAGTAAACCCGGAATGGTTGTCCATTAGTCCAATTAGTTACTACGGCTGGATCATCTGGTTCGCTGCCGGGGGTATAGAAATTAATTTCTCCGTTATCCCAACCATAAGTGTCATTAACATGTGGGTCAGCAATTACACCTCCAATTCCCACGGTTCCGTCATCATCAGAAATAGTGTCAGTAATAGTCAAAATGTCACCTTCTTCGTAAGCATTAAGATTGCTGGAAAGGTCATAAGTAAGAGTGTAGAAAACATAATCAAAGTCATGTGCGAAAGTTTCGGTGCCAGTAAAACCATAACCGCTGCTAGAGGTAGTTTTTTCTGATTCATCAACTTGACCTCCATCAGCATAAAACCACCCAAAATTATAAGTAAAAGCACTCTTAGTTAAACCATCATCATGTTCAGCGGGAGTTGGTTCTTCGACCACTTCTTCTTGGATGAAAGTAACAGAACAGTCAGTGTTTGTATCGACCATAACTTCAATAGAAACAGCTTCAGGATCAGTAACGGTAAATTCAGCGTAGGCAGTGTTGTCTTCATCTTCTTGTTCGGGGCCGTTAATGATTTCAACTTCGGTAACACCAGTGTAATCCCAGTTATAGTCATAACTATAAGATCCAGAGACTCCCTTCCAATCAGTGTCATAAAGGATCCCGTCTAGGGCTTCTAAGTTAATGATAATAGTATCGCCAACCTCTAAATCAGTGAAAGTAAAGGTTTCGCCAGTGGAATAGAAATATTCATTCTCACCTTCCCAAAAATCTTCAGGAGAGAAAATTTTAAGGTAAGTACAAGCACCAGAGCTGCCTCCTCCAGGAGTGGGGGTAGGATCAGGAGTGCTTCCTCCACCAGGGACTTCTTGACAACTAATGGAACATCCACTGCCGAAAACCCCGTTATTAGCTCCTTCATCACATTCTTCGCCAAGTTCTGTTTGTTTTATGCCGTCACCACAATATGGAGTTGTGGCATCAATTTTAGCCGAGGCACTACAAACATCAGCGTAACTGCCGGCTTCGTAAACCGAGATAGTGTCGTTTTCGCCACCTTCGTAAGTTACTTCGGTTACTTCAACTATAATTTCATTGTAACTAGCGTCTGGAGTAGCATCGCTAAAGAATAGACCTTCGGGGTTGGTAGTAGTCCAAGTCCAAGGTCCGGCCCAATCAGTTGGGTCAGGAGTGATAGTAAAAGTTTCAGTCGTATTAGCAGTAGTAGTAGGGGAGATTAATAAGCTAATACAAGCCGGGATTGTACAATCCGCGTCACAACCATCACCATCAAGATTATTGCCATCATCACATTCTTCATCGGAATCCATGGTGCCATCGCCACAGTAAGGGGCTACTTCAAGTGTACAAGTAGAGGAACAGCCATCACCATCAATGTTATTGCCATCATCACATTCTTCATTAGAATCCAAAGTGCCATCACCACAGTATGGCGCTACTTCAAGTGTACAAGTAGCGGAACAGCCATCGCCATCAATATTATTACCATCATCACATTCTTCACCAGAGTCTTGAGTGCCATCGCCACAGTAAGGGCCTAGGGCTTCGGTGGTAATTGTTGCTAGACAAACATCGGGATAAGCTTGTTCAAAAACATAAATGTTATCGCCTCCGCCGTCTTGGTTACAGTTATAAACATAAAAAATTTCAGATTCTGTTTCGAGTGAAATTGTACCACCACCAGCTTCGGCTTCTTCGAGAGTTTCGGTTAATAAACAAGCTTCACCGCTACTCCAAATACTATAACTACCATCCCAAACAGCGTTGTTTTGATCGCCAGCTGTGATTACAACTTCTTGAATTTCGGCAGTTTCGGCATAGGTGAAAGCAGTTGGTGTAGTGGAGAGATCGGCACAATAAAGACCTTCAACTCCAATTGGAATTTCGGCGTTACAAACATCATAATAATCAACTTCCTCGATAATAATTGTGTCGCCAGCGTCACAGCTAACAACATAGAAAATTTCTTCGATAATGCTTAAGTCAGCAGTAGCCACGGCTCCAGATTCAGCATCTTCGAGCGTGCCCGCAAAAAGACAAGTTCCATTAGTAGAAGTGATTTCATAATTACCATCCCAAATGCCGCTGTTTTGGTTGCTAGATGTGATTACAACTTCTTGAATTTCGAGACTTTCTTCGTAAGTGAAAGAAGTTGGTGTAGTAGAAAGAGCCGCACAATAAAGAATTTCATCACTAATTGGGATTTCAACGTAACAATCATAGGCGGAGTAGATTTCTTCGACGCGCATAATGTCGCCGGCCTCACAGCCGTAAACATAAACCGTAGTAGCCGAAATAGAATCAAGAGAATCTTGTCCATTGCCAGCTTCGGCTTCTTCTAAAGTTTCGGTATATAAACAAGTGCCAAGGTCGCTGTAAACTTCGTAAAGACTTTCCCAATCACCACCATTTTGGTCATAGGTGTCGTAGTGAACTTCGGCGATAGCTTGAACTTCTTCGTAAGTTAGAGAGGTAGGCACTGACTCCATAGAAGTACAAGCTAAAACTTGTGCATCTACAGGGATTTCAAAGAAACAATCATCCGGGTAGGAATCTTCTTCAATATGAATAGTTTCTCCACCAGTACAGCCGTAAACAAAGGCGGTAGTTTCAGTTGTAGAAAGGGTAGCAACGCCACTGCCATTAGCAGCGTCATCAGCTGTTTCAGTAAAGAGACAAGTGCCATCACTAGAAAGGGTATAGTCTCCGTTTTCCCAGTCATCACTATTTTGATCAAAAGCATCATAATGAAGTTCCATAACACTAAGACTTTCTTCGTAAGTAATGGTTTCTGGGGTTCCAGTCATTTCGCGACAAAGTAGGTCTTCGGCTAAAATTTGGGCTTCGGCATTACAAGCAACAGGATATTCAGAATCTATAACAGTAATTGTTTCTTCGGAACTACAACCGTAAATGTAAATGGTGT
The DNA here is from genome assembly GCA_018659585.1 of Candidatus Peregrinibacteria bacterium. Lineage (GTDB taxonomy): Bacteria > Patescibacteriota > Gracilibacteria > UBA1369 > UBA12473 > JABJMC01. The sequence continues at coordinate 60,332 of JABJMC010000023.1, read as the reverse complement.
TAGCAGAAGAAATGAGTGAAGATGAGCCGTTATCAGTTGCGACATCGGTAATGTCTTCGGTGAATTTACAAGTAGCATCACCTTCGATGGTATAAGTAGTGGGCCAGGCGTCATCTAACTGGTCCCAAGCTCGAACATCCATAGTTACTAGAGTGCTGGCTTCTTCATAAGTAAAAGCCATGGGGGAGATACGTAGGCGTGAACAATAAAGTCCTTCGGAATCAATTTCATCGTAACAAGCAACTGGGTATTCAGTTTCTGTTACTTGAATGCTGTCGCCTGGGGCCCCATCAAAATAGTGAACAGTTTGATTAGTAGTAGTGTAAGGGTTAGTCCCAGCACCAGCTAAACCAGTTGTATAATTTGAATGAAAGCGCCCAGTAGATAGGCTGCCATCTTCAGCTAGGGCAGAAAATTCATATTCACCAGCCCAAGCATCACCACTAACAGCGCCAGATTCGATACCCAAAACCACATGTCCATCATCCATGGCCGAGGCTGTAATAGTAGTTGGAGGTTCAGTAATTTCTAATTCCGAACAAGCATCTCCAATTTCGAGTGAGGCTGCACAATCTACCGGGTAATCAATTTCTGTAATAGAAATAGTGTCACCAGGAGTACAACTGTGGACATAAACGCTGGTGTCATCAGTTTCGAGTTCTGTTGAACCAAAGCCAAGGGCAGCATAGATACTATTAGTAGTAAACTCACAAGTTCCATCACTACTATAGTTATAGGTTCCATCCCATTCACCAGGAGTGTCGTTATCGTCAGTAGCGTAGATTTCTAGGGCAGTGACACCCTCAGTATCATCAGCGGTTATTTCGGTAGGGGAGGTGATTTCTAGGTCGGAACAAGCATCTACACAATCAGTGAAAATGGAGCGTCCAATACCATTCATTCCCCACCAGTAAATGTAGTCACCATCTGGGTCAGCTTCGACCACACCATCGCCATCTGGGTCGGATTCGTCGGTGTAGAAGTGGTGGTAATTGCTCCAGTCTGAATAATCGTCAGCAGGGTCAATATAAATTGGTTCTACTAAGGTGTAAGAAGTAGTAGTAGCCGTAAAGTCTTCGGTGTATTCAGTAAGGCCAAAAGAAATACTTTCATTAATCATAGGGACGTCTTCCCACATGTAGTCTCGTCCGTGTAACCAGGCTGGTCCGTCACTTAGATTTGTATAGTCGTCAGTTCCATATTCCCAGAGTAAACCACGTGGGTTTCCAGGTAAAAAGTCTAGTTCTTGATAGGTGACAGTGGTGCCATAAAAATCACTGCCAGAGGCAATTTCTGTTCCTAAATCAGTTTCCACATCAAAAGGACAATCGGTGTAATCTGAACCAACTGTACAACGCAAGCTGGAAGTATCGACATTGCTCAAAAAGTCGTTTTCCGCTGGATTGTCGTTGGTGTCGTAATCATAATCTAAAACAATGGCAAATCCGTGAATTGCTAGCCAATAATCATAATCTGCACTGTTATTAGCGTAAAAATAGTGCTCATGAGTGTGATAGGTTGTGGCACAACTTGTATCTGTGATTTCTTCGTAATTCGGTGAAGAATCAATGGGGTCGATTTCAGTTGATGTTTCTCCAGAGTTAATGCTGGAATATTGACTAACGCTATCACCGCCACCACCGCGTCCAACTGCAAAAGATAGAGAAGAAGCAGCGAGAGTTAATAAGGTGACGATAGCCACAATGGACTTTAATTTGATTTTTGGTTTGAGCAGTACCATGTTTAGTTTTTATTAGATTTTATTAGATTATTCTTGTTGATTAGGACCAGTGGTGCCAGTAGCGCTGTCTTCGCCTCCGCCGGGGTCTTCGCCTAAGCCGACTTCAATATCTCCAGCTTGGAATGCTCCAGGTGCAAATTCTGGAGGGTTATCTCCTGGAGTAGTCTCATTTTCCACAATAACTTCGTAAGTACGATCTTCGACACATTCTAATTGAGAAGAAACTCCAAGACCGACAGTAAGTTTTCGTTCAGCTCCTTGAGCTTGGACGCGAACGTGGGCATCTTCCGCAACAGCGATGGTATTACCCATTTCGGTTTCAACTGCTAGGTTTTCTTTTAAATAAGGAGAAACATTTCCACAACGTTGGAAAACAAAGAAACTAGCTTGGACTTCTTTGAAGGAAAGGAAAGTATTTTCTCCAAGTGGAATTCTTTCGGTCCCGGCTAACTCGGCGCGGCGGGCTTTGGTGGCGTAGACTTGAACGTTACTAAGTAAAGTTAGAAGTTCGTTACCCTCATCTGTTTGAGCAGCTGTTAGGGCAGCGCGTAGGTTTTCTTTGGATTCTCCTTCTCCAAATACTTTTTCTGTTAAGGCTTTTAATTGTCCATGTTCTTCTGGATTACGATAACCCCATAGCATCATAATTTTTTGAGTGAAGTCGTCGGTGACGAAATTATGAATTTTATCAAGATTTTCCATGGTCATTTTCGTGGCTTCGGGGAGTGGATTCATGATCATGATAATGGCTCTGGCCACGTCTTGTTCTACTGGATTTTCGCTGTGGAGACTAAAATCCGTAAGTCCAAGAGTTTCGTAGAATTCTTGATCACGGTAGTTTTCGGTAATGCGGATACCATTAATACTATCTGTTCCAACAATTGATCCGAATATACCACCTTCGGGGAGTTTATCTCCGGCTTTTCCAAACAGTTCATATTGCTCAGGAGATATTCTTAGGTGGCTAATAATAAGTTCTACCATTTTATTTACTTGTTTTTGATCGATAGATAGTTGTTTGAATTCAGTATTTAGACGTCTCTTCATATAACCTTTCCATGGAGGAGGAGGATTACCTTCGAGCATTTCACTATATACATATTGTTGATGTTTGAGTAATTCTTCGCGACGTTCGGAGGTAGTTTCTGGGTCGCTAGCTTCTTTATGAATGTCAACAAAACTAAAGATCGTAAGAGATTGAATAAAGTGAGCTAATTCAGCGCCTTGTAGGGCTGTACCAAACATTTCGGCGGATTTTTGTCGGCAGTGCTCGGTGAGTTGTTCTAAATCTGGGTGAGCCCCAAGCGTGGAGAGATCTTTGAATTTAATGCGGAAGTCTTTGTGAGAACTATCGTTACTAGGATCCATAAGTTCGCGAACCACAGCTTCAAATCTTTCTGAATCAATTTCTATTCCTGCTCCTGGATAAGAACCAAGCATTTCTGCGTATTCTTGGGACATTAGGTCGCCTCTTGCGACATCAGTCCAATCAGCTTGTTGTTCCTCAGAAAGGCCTAAGTACTTATCAGCAGTCATAATTGGACTTCTGTCTTCATTAAGTAAGTAATCGCTACCGGCCATGTCAGGAACAGTACGTTCACCTGCGGCGCGGTGGAGCATAGGAGCTCCTTCGCGGAGTAATTGTTGATAAGTTTTAGCTGAGCCTGGTTGAGTGATAACTATAATAGTACGTTCGTAGGCACCGCTTTTCTTTTGTGGGTAGTGAAGATTAGTGCGACGCATGACTACATCGGTTCCTGGCGCACAGGCAAGGAAGTAATGGTCAGAAACAGTGCCGCTTCCAAGTCCATAAAGAGTACGAATATTACTTTCAATAGCGGGGTCAATAATAATGTCTAGGCTACCGTTAGCATCAGCAATGTCTAATTCTAAAACGGTCCGACCTTCGTGGATTTCTTGGCCTTCGTCTTCGCTGTAGGCGAGTTGTGTCGGGCGAAGGTAAAGTCCATCGTCCATTAGATCCTCGTTGTATCCATCCATGTTGCCAGGATTTAGAAGAAGTCCTTCGTGGGCATCTCCTTCAAAAGCGAGAATCATTTTCTTGGGATTGTCGGGGTCGGGGACTAGTTGAGGAACGCGTCCGCTTAAGATGTCACCACTAGCATCGATTTCCTTGCCAAGTAAGTCGGCTACCATTTTTTGGTCAGTGATTTCTGGATAATTAATACCGGTTGGGAAGCGGAAAGTTAGGCTTTGACTGTAAGCAGAGGTTCCGATTCCACCGCTTATACCACAACCTTTGGCTCCGAAGTTAGCAGAAAGACCCACAGTAATATTGGCGGGATCTAAAGGATTAGCAGCAGTGCCATGTAAGACCTCGCTAGCGCGTTGACTGCGTTGTTCACGGTAACGTATTAGAATAAATTCTTGGAAAAATTCATTATCGCGAGCGTTTTTAATACCAAGGTCTCCAAAAATTTGTTCATAAGGGCCGGCTACGGCTTTAAAATCATCGGTGGCTAAAATCATATCAACCATTTCACGACTAGGAGCACCACCGTTTTCTTCTAAAGCAGTGTCAATGTCTTTAAACCCGTTATCTGTAAAGGCTTCGGTAAGATCACGAGTAAAGCTGTGTTGGAGGTTGCCAAAAGTGACAGCTCCACCTAATTCAACTCCTCCTGGATAGATATGTCCATGTAGGTCAATTCTAGCTTCTCCAGCTGGTATAATAACTCCACCACCAAGGGTAGCGATATTGGTTCCAACTCCACCATCAACGTAAACTTCGATACCATTTTTGAATTCTACGCTGTAACGAACTCCCATGGCCGCTGATGGACTTCCGGTACGAAGATTAACGCCGCCAGAAAATCCAACATTAAATTTCCCTCGGCCGTCAGGATCGAGTCCGGAAATGTTAATGGGGCTTATACCTAGGCCAACGGTGAATAAAGTATCAATGGAACTTTCACGTAGGTTTTCACTTTTACTAGAAATGTCTACGACTTCACCATCAACTTTAGTAATAGTAGTGGTGGTGTGTTGGTGGCCGCGATCTACAGTAGTGAGAGTTCCAAGTCCAGCCCCGATTCGTAGTTGTCCAGCAATGATGGCTCGGTTATGAGGGTTGTCCCACTCGGGATTTGTACTCACGATGCTTTCTACAAGGCCAGCAATTTGTTCCTCATTCAGTTTAAATCTAAGTTCAGTAACAGATGTTGCTAAGGCTTCGACCGCTTCTTTACCTTCGGTAATTTGTTTGGCTTCTCGTACGGTAGAATGGATCATGTAACCCTCTTGAATTAAGGTGATTTGATCAGCGGTTAAAGGGACAAGAGGAGTGCCTTCGGTGGGAATAATGCTTTCTTTTTTAACTTTTAGAGCTCTAAAAGCGGTTTGGAATCTAATTTCTGGATCATCACTAGAGCCTCCATATTTATCTATTAATTCTTGGTTGGTGCGAAGAGCGATGGTGATTAATTTATTATTTAAAAACTTCATTCCTTTTTGGACATTGAAAGTTTCTTTTTTTCCGCCATGAGAGACTTCTTCTGTTAAAAATTCATCTAAAATGTCGTCTACGACGGCAGCACCATCATAGTAATCAAAAATTTCTTCGTTAGTGACGATGAATTTACCGCCAGTTTCAGTGTCTTCGTAAGTTAGTTCTCCACCACGGCGAATAAATCCTAAGGCTTCGGCATTGCGACCAGCGTATTCGCCGGTAATTAAGGCACTGTCTAGGGTGTCTCCAAAATTGGCAACAGCCACGCCATGGCCTTCTAAAGCTCTAAAGGCTTCAACTCGAGCACGAGTGACTCGTTGTTGATAACTTTCATCAGCACCAGAGTCGACGAAGCTAAGATCAGCCGTGCGGTCGTAAAGTTCAGCTACGTCTTGGTAGATAGTTTCCATGGCCGCTACAATGGCACGTTCAGTTTTGAATTCTTCGGAGAGTTTAGTGAAATCACCATCAGTGACGTTATTAGTTAAATTAGTGCCATCTAGAGCTAGCAAATTGCCAGTTGGTCCGACAAAAATAGGAGATTCTGGTCGGTTATCAATTAGATCTTGAATGTCTTGTTCTGTTTTGTCGGCTAAGGGGACATCAAGGTCTCCTTCTTGGAGCTGAACAACGTGGTGAAGGGGGACTCGAGCGGTAATAGCTTCGGTCCCATCTGCTTTTTGAAGGGTGATGTCAACTTCACCATTACCCACATAAGTTTTTTCAGATATTTCGAGTGTAAGAGTATCGAGCATGCGGTCATAATCATTGCGGAAATCACCTTGGATGTTGCGGAGAATGCCTTTTATTCGTTTGTCTTCTTCGGTTAGCTCTTTACGTTTTTTTCCACGAAAAGAATTATCAATTCCTACACCAGCTTGAGCAGCAAGAGCGATAATAAGTGATTCACCACTCATACCACTGCCGTAAACACTATCAATTAGTTTTTCAAAAGAGATGTCTTGTAAATCTTTTTGGATAGCAAAGCCTTCTTTTTTGGCCAGTGTGATTAAGTAATTTTCTAAATCATAATCAGCAAGTTCGAAAGTAGATTGTTCTTCTAACCAGTTTTCAACAGCGTTGCGACCATCAACATGGTTCCAAAGGGGTTTGAAGCTTTCCCAAGTTCCTCCTTCATTCATAAGGCCATTCATAAGGCCTAGGGTTCGGGTAGCTGTAAACGGGTTGTGCATGCTGGAGTCTAAAGTAAGATTTGAGTCACGATTTAAGAGTGTTCCAGTTAAGGAAGCGCGTCGGCTAGCCAGACCATTTTGTTCTAGTAAAGATTGACGAGTTGATTCTATGCGAGCACCTTCCTGGCCATACATTTCTTCGGCTAGTTCAGCTTCAAATATTTGGCCTTCACGTTCGGCCCGGGCTACGTCTTCGCCGGTCACTATTTCTTCAGGTTGTGGTGGAGGTTCACGGAAGCCAAGCGCAATTTCGGCTTGGATTGCGTTTTCGGTGGATGTGTAGACGTAGACAATGTCTTCGGCGTAAACATAGGCTCCGCTGCCGTCGGTTGCGTTTTTAATATTTAGGCGTGGACTTAATTTATTATTAAGTTGGCGAAGTTGATTTTCGGTCATGCCGTGATTAGCCGCCATGTTATGTAATAAGAACTGCATTTCGTTTAGCTCTAATTGACGAATAAGTCCTTGTTCAAGAAGTTCTGCGCGGAGTTGTTCGGGAGTTTTTTCGACAGTTGACTCTTCTTCTTCGAGGGCAGCGAGTACTTGGTCTTGTTCAGGGGTTGGTTCTTCGTCAATTGGAGATGGGGCATCGTCTTCTGGAGGTAGCTCGGCGCCGGTATCAGGATCAAATCCTTCAAATTCAAATTCATCAACTTCTTCATCGGTAACGTTATCTAGAGCGCTTGCTTCGAGTTTGGCGACGAGGTTTTGGGCGGCACTGCGAACTTTTTTGAGTCCGGGGCGGGTGATGCCTAGGGCTTTGTGATCGCTATTCATCCAAGCGCTTTCAAGAGCGTTGGCGGCATTTAAATCTGGAGGATTCTTAGGGTCTAGATTGCCGGCTTGAATTGAAGATTCAGCAGTCTCGATTAAATTTGTTAAAGCTTGAAATTGTTTGTCATTAAGTTTGGAAAAAGCTTTTCTTAAGTTTTCGTGGGTTTTTATGTAGTTTAATCTTTCGAGGGTGGCGCCTTTTTCTTGTTGGACGCGTTCTAAATTAGTGATTTTTGAATCTAATAATGTGTCCATTTGTGTTCGAATCATTGTTTCTTCGGCTGATGTGAGGCCTTCCCTGATGGCTGATTCAACAATGTTTGACATTGCTTTGAATTCAGCAGCTAATTCATCTTCTAATCCTTTTTCAGCCATTTCTTTTTGCCTTTCAGCTAATTCGTTTTCGGGATTATAGCTTTCGCCACCACCGGTAAAGAAAAGTAGTCGGGCTGGTTTTGTGGACGCAAGATGGTCGTAGGCCAACCAGTAGGCCTTTTGTTTTAGTTTTTGGAGAGAATCCATGGTTTTTTGATTTTAGTTTTATAAATCATTTAATTTTAACACAAAAAGGGGAAGAAATCAATGGGTAAGGCGTGCTTTTTTGAGGTAAGAACGGTAAATTTGGGCCATGCAACTATCAGTGATTATTACGAACTTTAAAACTTATGAGTCGGCGATAGGTTCAGAGGCGCTTGATTTGGCGATTTTGCATGCCAAAGTGATGCAGGAGACTGGGGTTTCGATGGGAGTGGCGGTTCAGACGACAGATATTGGGCGGATTGCTGCGGCTGTGAATATTCCAGTTTTTGCGCAGCATATTGATCCGGTTGGTTTTGGATCGTATACCGGGCATGTTTTGCCTGAGGCTGTGAAGGCAGCGGGGGCTTACGGAACGTTGTTGAATCATTCTGAACGACGGATTGTGAAAGATGGTGATTTTGATCTGTTAAAAGCGTCGATTAAGCGGGCAAAAGAGGTTGGTTTATACGTGGTGGTTTGTGCCGAAACACCTGAGGAAGGTGGCGAAATTGCGAAATTGGGGCCGGATTTAGTGGCGGTGGAGCCGCCCGAATTAATTGGGGGTGATATTTCGGTGTCAACAGCGCAGCCCGAGGTGGTCCGCGGCGCCGTGGAGCTGATCGGGAGTGAAAAAACTCTGGTCGGCGCGGGCGTGAAAAATGCAGAAGATGTTCGGATTTCTATTAAGCTTGGTGCGTCGGGAGTTTTGCTGGCATCAGGAGTAACTAAGGCTGATGATCCAGAAAGTGTTTTGAGAGATTTGGCATCTGGGGCAGCCTAGATTAATATATCTAATATGACGAAATATCGTTTTTGGGTCTCCTTACTACCACTTTTGTTTCCGCTCTATCTTGTGCGGTTTGATTTACTTGGTGTCCCAACGACTTTATTGGAAGTGGTGGTGCTTGTTTTGATGGTGTGGGGGATGGTTAAGTTTGTAAGGGAAAAGAACTTATTTAAATGGTTTAAATGTCATGTTAAGCAGGGTCAGAAAAGTCCATTATGGCCTATGGTTTTGTTTTTGGTGGCCGCTACGATTTCTATGAATATTGTGCCGGAAATTACAGCTAATATTGATGGTCTAGAAATTCAGAGTGAACGACTTGCACAGGGGATTTGGAAAGGATGGATTGTGGTGCCATCCCTGTTCTTTTTTATGGCTAATGCTGTACGTGGAAAAGATAGGTGGTGGACACGGTCTTTTAAGGCTTTGGTAGTGTCTGGATTTGGGCTGGCCTTGTGGGCTGTTTATCAGATGGTGAGTGGAGATTTTATTACCGTGGATGCTCGGGCTTCTGGACCGTTTGAATCAGCTAATTATTTAGCACTTTATTTAGCCCCAGTTTTGCTGGCTGGTGGAGCTTTGACTGTGAAATTTTTTCGTGAGAAAAATAGGAATTTGGCCGGGGTTTTCTTAGGGATGACCATTGTGATGGCCATTGCTTTATGGGGGACGCAGTCCTACGCCTCGTTTATTGCGCTCGGTTTGGGCGCGGCCACATACTTATTACTACATCCAGCGATTTCACGTCAGCATAAGTTGTGGGGACTGGGTTTTGCCGCCACGTTGGTTGCGGTTTTGCTAGTCACGCAACAGGGAACACAAAAGTTTGAACAGTTTTTGGATTTTGAAGGACGCACCTCTTCGAGTGTAAGAATGGAAGTTTATGAAGTTTCTTTGAATTTAATAAAAGAGGCGCCGATACTCGGGGTTGGACTTGGCCAATTCGAGGTGCAATATATGTTAGCTGCTCCAGAAGTTTTGGAGAGGGCACCATTGGAATGGGTGATGCTGCATCCGCATAATGAGGTGTTGGCTTTTTGGCTTAATACAGGTCTTTTAGGATTGTTTGCAATGAGTTGGTTGGTGACTTTGGCATTTATTAAAATTCTTCATCGCGAAGCGCCGCATTTACCACCATTTTTGCAGCGGTTTTGGAATCGATTTAGACATGGACCATCAACGCAATTGCAGTTAATTGGATTGTCTATGTTAGTGGTGATTTTGGCACACGGTTTGTTTGATACGCCGTTTTTCAAAAATGATTTAGCTTATTTGTGGTGGTGGGTCTTAGCAATGTTGGTATGATGCAAAGTTTTACGGCCAAAATCATTAAAGGAGAGGGCCGCGGACGGGAACTTGGGTTCCCCACCCTTAACCTTCAAATTGAATCTGGAGAGGCTCCTGACCCTGGTGTTTATGTTGTCCTTTTAGAGGCGCAAGAAGCGGTCATGCATGTTGGGCCGCGGCCCACTTTTCCAAAGTCTGAATTTTCGATCGAAGTTCACGTCCTAAATACAACAGATCCCCAAGTTTCTGAACCCGTCACTGTGCAAGTTCGGAATCGTCTTCGCGATACCACGCGCTTTGATTCTCCGGAAACATTGAAAAAACAGATAGAGCAGGATATCATGGCCGCAAGAAAATATTTTGCCTAAGCCCTCCCATGCTTGAAAAACTAAAAGCCAGAATTCCACAACATCATCCCATACGCCTTTTGTATCATAAAATAATGGCGATTTTGGCGGCGGTTTATTATCGATTTCCAGCCGATCAAATGACAGTAATTGGAGTGACTGGAACAAACGGAAAAACAACTACTTGTCATCTGATTTTCGACATTCTTAGAGAAGCTGGCTACAAAGCAGGGATGCTGACAACCGCTGATTTTCATATTGAAGATCAAGTGTTTATGAATAATTTTAAAATGACAACGCTGCCGCCTTTTAAATTTCAAAAATTATTGCGTTGGATGGCGGATCGAGGTTGTAAATATGCCGTAGTAGAAGTGACTTCTCACGCTATGGATCAGTCTAGAATGTGGGGAGTGAGTGTTGATATGGCGGTTTTTACAAATCTTACTCATGATCACCTTGATTATCACGCGAACGAAGAGGAATACGTCAAAGCCAAAGGTAAACTTTTTGGGCTTCTTAACTTTACTAAGCGTAAGTCTAATGTGCCCAAAATTTCGGTAATTAATGCGGATGATCCGCAAGCTCATTATTTTGAACAATTTGTGGCGGATAGAGTTTATTTATATGGAATGCGAAAGGGTTCCTATCAAGCTTTAGCGCCTTCTTGTACAGCGTCTGGGAGTCGATTTGTTTTGAAAGTTCCAAACGATCAAGCGGAAATAGAATTCCCATTACCCGGTAATTTTAATATTGAAAATGCTTTGGCGGCCGCTACAGTGGGTGTTGCTCTTCAGATAAATTTACAAACAATTCAACACGCGCTTTCGCAAGCTCGACCTGTTCCTGGTCGAATTGAACGCATTGATGAGGGGCAAAAATATTCTGTTATTGTGGATTATGCTCACGCACCAGATTCTTTGGAAAAGTTGCTGGCTATGTTTCGAAAATTAACTAAAAATCGCCTTATTATGGTGTTTGGAGCAACAGGAGATCGTGATCGCACTAAACGCCCTAAAATGGGTCAAATCGTTGATAAATATGCAGACGAAATTATCCTTACTGATGATGATCCTTACACCGAAGATAACCTTCAAATTATCGAGGAAGTATCAGCCGGTATTAATCGCCTGGAAGGGTCTCGTTTCTGGAAAATTCCCAACCGTCGCCAGGCGATCCGTCTTGGTCTGGCCATGGCTCGTGAGGGGGACACAGTGATAGTTGCTGGTAAAGGTTGCGAACCATTTCAAGTAGTTGGCAAAAAGCATATCCCTTCTGATGATCGTCAAATTGTTCGTAATTTTTTGGGTCGCGAAGTAGAGATTGAAATTTTCCCCGGGCAAGTAGAACGCGGAAATCGTTATATGGAAAGTTAGCCCTAAAATTATGAAAGGCTTCCTTATTGTCGACAAACCCCAAGGTATCACTTCTTTTGATGTGGTGGCGCAAGCTCGTCGAGCGCTTAATGTACGCAAAATTGGTCATCTTGGTACTCTTGATCCACTCGCAACTGGAGTTTTAGTGCTTGCTATAGGAGAGGGGACTAAATTAATCGAATACCTCATGGGGGCTGATAAAGAATACGAAGCAACCCTTGAATTTGGTAAAATCAGCGATACTTATGACAGTGAAGGCAAAATAACTAAAACTGACGCCCCAGTCCCAACCTCAGATGAAATCGAAGCTGCTCTCCCACAATTCCGAGGCGAAATTCAACAAATACCACCCGCTTTTTCTGCATTAAAGATAAACGGTCAACGCGCTTACGATCTTGCTCGTCGTGGAGAAAAAGTTGAACTCAAACCGCGAACTGTCTATATCCATGATCTTACTCTTGTAGCGCCTGACCAGCTCCATATTCATTGTTCCAGCGGTACTTATATCCGTTCAATTATCCACGATCTTGGCCAAACGCTCGGTTGTGGCGCGATTATGACCGCTCTTCGTCGTACGCATGTCGGGCAATTCATGCTTAACAAAGCAATCGATATCACAAAAACTTCCCCCGAAAACCTAATTTCTCTTGAAGAAATTGTATCTAGTTGGCCCCCAGTAAAAGTAAACAAAGATGAAATGATTGCGCTTCAACAAGGCCAAAAAGTCCATATTGGAACGTCGTCATCTGGAGCTCCCTTGCAACCGCCTCACACCGACACCATCTTCGCGGTTTTTTACAACGACACGCTTGTTAGCCTTGCTGAACTTAATAGTGGTTTTTTGACTCCCGTGAAAAATTTTATGGTAAAATAGCGCCCGTATGATTCCTTATTTACAAGCTCTCCAGCCGTATCTTTTGCCCGGATTTGTGGCCTTTGCCCTCACGTTTGTGTTGACTGCTTTTTCGCTTTACGTGTTTCCGCGCCTTGGGCTTTTAGATAAGCCTAAAAAGTACGGTCTTAAGCGTGCGCCTATTCCTTATAGTGGTGGTCTGATAATTTTTGCAGTTTTCCTAATTTGTTTGGGAATTTTTATGGATTTTGATAAACATTTGTGGGGGGTGGTGATTGCGGCGACTATGATTGTGACGGTGAGTTTTTTGGATGATCGCATTGGTCTTAGTCCGATTTTACGCCTTGGTGTGCAGCTCCTAGCAGCTATTACGGTAGTTTTGGCTGGAGTGGGGATTGCTTCTGTTACGAATCCGTTTGGTGGGTTAATTTATCTTGATACTTACGAGATTCCGATAGCGATTGGGGATATGGTTTATAATTTTACGATTTTGGCAGATTTGTTTACGATTTTGTGGATTATTTTGCTGATGAATACTTTGAATTGGATGGATGGCGTTCCGGGGATTGTTAGTGGTTTGACCGCGATTGGTTCAGTAGTGATGTTTATTCTCGCGATTCGTCCAAATTTTCACTATATTGACCAAGCGGACGTGGCGTTATTGGCGGTTATTTTGGCGGGATGTGCTTTGGCTTTTTGGCTATTTGATTTTACACCGGCTAAGATTTTGATGGGGGATACGGGGAGTATGTTTTTGGGATTTATGTTGGCGACTTTGGCGATTTTTTCAGGAGGAAAGATTGCGACAGCGCTTCTTATTATTGGTTTCCCAATTCTTGATGCGCTATGGGTGATTGGACGTCGTCTTTATCAAAGGAAGTCGCCTTTTAGAGGGGATTTGCGTCATATTCATCATCGGCTTATGAAGGCTGGTTTTTCAGAGCGACAAGCAGTGTTTTTTATCTATACCGTGTCGGTGATTTTTGGAGGGACAGCTCTTTTTCTTGGTTCTGCTCAAAAAATGGTTGCTCTTTCGGTGATGCTGGTGCTTATGGTAATTTTGGGTGGATTAGTGGTCATGAAAGGCCGTACAAATAAAACTTAATTTTTTCTTTATGAATGTTCTTATAAAAGATCTTGGAAACCACGTTGACGCAGAAGTCACTATTCGTGGTTGGATGTTTAACAAACGTGGTAGTGGAAAGATTGCTTTCCTTCAGTTACGTGATGGTAGTGGAATGACACAGGGTGTTGTGACTGAACCAGAATTGCTTGAAATTGTAGAAAAAATGACCATGGAAACTTCTTGTAAGATTACTGGAACAGTTTCGCAGCATCCAAAAAAAGATGACGTGTTTGAACTTCAAGTAACAGGTGTAGAAATTGTTCACGTCCCCGAAGAAGAGTATCCAATTTCCAAAAAAGAGCATGGTCCAGATTTTCTGCTCGATAATCGTCATTTGTGGTTGCGATCTAAGAAGCAGTGGGCGATTCAGCGCGTACGGGATTGTGTAATTACTGCGGTTTATGACTACTTTCACGAGAACGGATTTATAAAGATTGATACTCCAATTTTGACGCCAAATGCGTGTGAAGGGTCTACTACTTTGTTTGAACTTGAATATTTTGAAGATGATAAAGTTTTCTTGAGTCAGTCTGGGCAATTGTATCTGGAGGCTGCGATTATGTCGGTTGGTAGGGGATTTGATTTTGGTCCTACTTTTCGCGCGGAAAAAAGCAAAACTAAACGTCATTTAACTGAGTTTTGGATGATGGATGCGGAGGCGGCTTTTGTGGAGCACGAGGAGAACATGGAAATTCAAGAAAATATGGTGGTGTTTATTGTGGAGCGGTGTTTGGAGCGATGTAAAAAAGAGCTTGAAATCTTAGAGCGCGACACAGAGTCATTAACCAAAATTAAGGCTCCATTTAAGCGCTTAACTTATACCGAAGCGATTGAGGATCTTCGTTCAAAAGGATCTGATATTAAGTTTGGCGAGGATCTTGGAAACGACGATGAAGTAACTCTTACCCAAGATAGCGATGTGCCGGTTTTTATTCATAAATGGCCCCGTGCGATTAAGCCGTTTTATATGAAAGTTGACCCGGAAAACCCGGAATTAGTCCTGAATAATGATTTGATTGGAACCGAAGGCTCTGGTGAGTTAATTGGTGGTTCTCAACGTGAGGATTCCTATGAAGTTCTTAAAAAAGCGATTGAAGAAGAGGATATGGAGGGTCCGGAATATCAATGGTACTTGGATTTGCGCAAATATGGATCAGTGCCGCACAGTGGTTTTGGTCTTGGACTCGAACGAATGGTGCGGTTTGTGTGTGGAATTGAGCATATTCGTGAAACTATCCCATTCCCAAGAATGTTGACTCGTTTTCGGCCGTAAAATGAGTTATAGTGGCGTCCCTTAAAAGTTTTTATGAAAGGAGATATTGTTGTTGATATTAAAAATCGGTTGTCTATTGAGGATGTGGTGGCGCCGTATGTACAACTTAAACGTGCGGGCCGAAGCTTAAAGGCTTGTTGCCCTTTCCATCAGGAGAAAACACCAAGTTTTGTGGTTAGCCCAGAACGTCAATTAGCGTACTGTTTTGGGTGTAATAAAGGCGGTGATATGTTTACTTTTATTCAAGAAATTGAAGGATTGGATTTTAAAGGATCAATAGAATTTTTAGCGGATAAGGCCGGTCTGGATATGGCGCAATATGAAATGGCGGCCCCAGTATCGAAAGAAATCAAAGATCATAAGCAAACTTTGTACGAAATTAATGAGGAATGTAGTAAGTTTTATCAGGATTTATTGCGCTCTTCAAAAGAAGGGAAAAAAGCACTTCAGTATTTGGAGAATAGAGGATTTACAGCCAGCACAATTCAAGAATTTCAGGTTGGATTGTCGCCAGATTCATTTGAAGAAACTTACGAACATCTTGTGCAAAAAAATTGTTCAAAAGAGGATTTATTGGAGCTAGGATTAGTGATTGCTAAAGATACGGGAGGAGGACGAGTTTATGATCGATTTCGACTTCGTTTAATGTTTCCAATTTGGGATTCAAAAGGGCGAGTAGTTGGTTTTGGAGGGAGAGCATTAAAAAAAGGAGAACAACCTAAGTATTTGAATTCGCCTGAGTCTCCAATTTATCACAAAAGTGATGTTTTGTATGGGTTTGATAAGGCTAAAAAGTCGATTCGAGAAAAGGATTTAGTGGTCGTTGTAGAAGGTTATATGGATGTAATGGCTTCGCGGCAAGCGGGCACAACAAATGTGGTGGCTAGTTCGGGAACGGCTTTGACTGAAGCGCAAATTAAATTAATTAAGCGATTTACTCCGAACGTGGCTTTTGCTTTTGATACTGACTCAGCTGGGCATGATGCGTTACGGCGAGCTGTGGAATTGGGTCAGCATTATGGTCTTAATATGCAGGTGATTCAGGTTCCAGAGGGTAAAGATCCTGATGAATGTATTAAGCAGGACCCGAAACTTTGGGAAGATGCGGTTGAAAACGCGCCATTCTATTTAGATTATTATTTACATCAAGTGGGGGAGGCTTATGATTGTTCAACTATGGAAGGGAAAAAACAGGCTTTGCAGGCGTTTTTGCCTTTGCTTAAACAGGCGGGATCTTTGGAACGTGATCATTTTATTAAGCAGTTAGGATTTCTCCTTAAAACAGATCCATCTTTTGTTTATGATGAGTTTAATTCTCTTAAAAAAGATCCTTACGCTGCGACTAGAACTCACCAGGGAAAGGTCCCTACTAATTTTTCTCAAAAACCGTCTGATTCAGAATATTTTATCGGCATGTTGTTGCAATTCCCGGAACAGGTTAGAAAAGAAGTATTGACGATTCCAGGAAACATGTTTGAAGAACCCTTAAAAACGGTTTACAAATCTATTGTTTCTCAGTATAATGCCGAGGCTTGTGTCGACGTTCGTATAATTTTAAATGATTTTTCCGAGGAAGAACAGAAGAAATGGGAAGTTGCAATGCTATTCGCAGAAATGAGAAATTCGGATCTTTCCGAGGAGATGATCACTCGGGAAATGCAGGCCGTAGGAGCGAGGCTCCAAAAAACGGACCAGCAAAAGTTAGCTCAAGAGCTAATGCATAAGATCCGACAAGCTCAAGAATCGAACGATCGTGAGGCCGAAGCCAAGCTGTTTCAAGAATATTCCAGTCTCATTTCCCTTTAAATTTATGGCTCGAACAAAAAAGTTCATTTCTCACTTCACCGACGATAAGCTCGATGATTATCCCCCCGCAGTTAAAAAGCTGATCAAAAAAGGTCGCGAACGTGGTTTTGTGACGCAACAGGAATTAATGAAAGCGATTCCGGATATTGAAAATGATGTTTTGTTATTGGATGAAATTTATACGTTGTTTTTAGATTTAGGAATAGATGTGATTGATGTGAAAGATAAATTGATTTGGGATAAGAAGAAAAAAGATAAAGACGAAACGAAGAAAGGTAAAAAGGAAACTAAAGAGACTAAAGAAAGTGCTGATAAGAAAGCACGGAAGGAAGTTGATTTAAGTGATATTGCTAATGATTCGATTCGAATGTATTTGTGTGAAATTGGAAAAGTTGATCTGTTAACAGCTAAGCAAGAGGCAGATTTAGCGCGTCGAATTGCCAAAGGTGATCAATCTGCCAAAAAACAATTAGCCGAGGCTAATCTTCGTTTGGTGGTTAGTATTGCCAAGAAATACATTGGACGCGGACTTTCTTTCTTAGATTTAATTCAAGAAGGAAATATTGGTTTATTCCGTGCTGTTGAAAAATTCGATCCAGATCGTGGTTTTAAATTTTCTACTTACGCAACATGGTGGATTCGTCAGGCGATCACTAGAGCTATTGCTGATCAGGCCCGGACTATTCGTATTCCGGTCCACATGGTGGAAACGATCAATAAACTTACGCACACCCAGCGCCGACTGGTGCAGGAGCTTGGTCGTGAGCCATTGATCGAAGAGCTAGCCGCTGAAATGACTATGGAAGTAAAAAAGGTCCGTCATATCATGAAAATTTCTCAAGACATTGTTTCTCTTGAGGCTCCAGTTGGGGCTGAGGAGGACAGTAAGTTAGGAGATTTTATTGAGGATCAAGATTCACTTTCTCCATCAGATTTAACTAACCGAAATATTGTTAAAGAGAATATTCACGAAATGCTCCAATATTTATCTCCACGAGAGCGCAAAATTATTGAGATGCGGTTTGGTCTCACAGACGGAATTGGTCATACTTTAGAAGAAGTTGGACAAGAATTTGGCGTTACTCGTGAGCGTATTCGTCAAATCGAAGCTAAAGTGCTTCAAAAACTAAAAGAACACCCAACTAGTGTTCGCATTCGCTCGTAATCTTTAATTTTTTTTAATTATGAATCCAGCTGCCCAAGATGAAAAAGTGACTTTTGTGACAAAGGATGGCTTGAAACAGTTAATTGACGAATTAGCTAATTTAAAAAATGTGCGTCGTAGAGAGGTTGCTAAGCGTTTGGCTGAAGCGATTTCTTACGGTGATCTTTCTGAAAATTCAGAGTATGAAGAGGCAAAAAACGAGCAGGCTTTTTTGGAAGCTCGAATTATTGAATTAGATGAAAAAGTGAAATATGCGAAAATTATTACCCATAAAAAAGGTAAAGTTGTGGAATTGGGAAGTGACGTTACTATTAAGAGAATTAAACCTCGTGAAAGCGAAACAGAGACTTATACAATTGTTGGTTCAACCGAGGCTGATCCATTGAGTCACCGTATTTCAAATGAATCTCCAATTGGTGAAGCTTTGCTTGATCACAAAGTTGGGGATGAGGTTGAGGCTCAAGTCCCAGCTGGAAAAGTTGTTTATAAGATTCTTAAGCTTAAGTAGTTTCGTCTTCTATTTGTTTGGCCTGTTTCCAGCAGAGTTCATACATTTTTTTGTGTAAGTCAGCGATTTCTTTGGATTTGATGATAATGGCCATTTTTTCACGCCAGGAAGCAATTAAAACTTTGTCGTCATAAATGTTAATTTCTGGAGAGAAGTCGTATTTATCTTGGGGGATAAGGACTGATTCGCGGTTTTCTTTTTTGTCTTGTTTGGCGCGGTGAATAGAGGTGGGGTTATCTGGCATAATGGCTTTGATGTGGATTTTTTTCTCTACTCCACGACGTTGGTAATATTCGGGAAAAAAGTCCGGAAGGCCTTTGTGCATATCCTCGACATTAGCGTAGGCCAGGATGGACTCAGAAGAGGTGAGGGTGTCTTCGTAAGCCTGACGCATACCCTTTTTACCTTCGTAAAAAGTAACTTTTGGTTTAGTGCTTTCTGGGTTTTCTAGGGAAATTAAGGCTGGAAGGACATCTTTAATTTCTCTTTGGTGTTTTTCGAGTCGTTTGGTGTGTTCAATTTTTTCGCGTTCTAGGTAGTTGATAAGCTCTTTGGGGTCCAGGGCTTTAAAATAAGTAGTTCCACCTTTTCTGGTAGAGCTAATGAGCCCTCTTTTAGTGAGGCTTTCTATGATGTCGTAGGTGGTCGTACGATTAATTTCGGCTTTACTGGCAATAGTAGAGACTGGTTGTGATCCAAGCCGAATAAGTTGAAGGTAAACACTAGCTTCTTTTTCGGAAAACCCAATTTTTTTGAGTGTGTCTAAAAGCATATTAGCGTTTCTTTTTCTTCTTTTTCTTACTCTTTGGTAAATATTTATGATGAGTTTTCTTTTTCTTTCGGGTTTCTAAAAGTTCGGGAAGGTGCTTTTTGAATTTATATAGGCTGTAGCCAATGTACGAAATGATTCCTAATAAAAGTAAAACTAATAAAATGCGCATGGCAAAGTAAGGGATATTTTCGTAACGGAAGAAAAGAAGCACAAAACCAATAATTCCTAAGATTCTTAATCGATTTGGGAAATGAGGTAAAAGCTTTTTAATAGCGTTTCTATGAGGTTGTTTTTTGATCCAAGCATCTAGATAGAAAGATCCAATAGCTAAAATCAAAAAGAAAACAATTAAAATCACCATAAATTTAAATTCAGATCCGGGCTGAAGTTCAAACAAATAACTTGGACTTAATAATTTGAAAGGGTTCATTTTTTGTGTGGGTTAGTTTTACGCACTCTTTTATATAAGACTCTGCTTAAATGTGCAAATAAAAGAAAAGTTACAATATGCCCAATTCGGACTGGGCCAATCTGAAAAGTGTCATCGCCACGCACAAATTCTAATAAAAATCTTGCTAAGGCGTAAGTGCTTAAAGCAAAAATTGTCCAGTTGTATTTTTCGGATAAAATAGGCCATTTATTAATAACCTTCTTTTTAGTGAGAAGAATGGCGGCAATAATAATAATTGAATAAATTTGAGTGGGATGAATTGGAACCGTGTATTTAACATTAGTGCTTTCAAAAACAATTCCCCAGGGTAGGATGGTTTCTTTTCCATAGGCTTGCCCATCCAAAAATTGTCCAAAATTACCAATCATAATGCCAATAAAAAGGGGAGTGATGGTCGTTTCTAGCCAATCCATGGGGCTTTCTCCTTTGCGACGGCAATGCCAAATAAATACTAAAAGAAATCCTAGCACCGCGCCCCAAAATGAATATCCAATTTCCCAAAAAGAAATAATTTGAGTTAGAGTGCCGAAAACACTTGGTGGCCCAAAATAACCCCAATTAGTTAAGGCAAATACTAATCGTGAGAAAAAAGCAGCACTTATTAATAAACTCAGGCTGTGATCTAGTAAAAAATGCACATCCATACGTTGATATTTGGCTTTTTTTAAGGTTAATAAGGTGCTTACAAGAATTGCAATCACAACGCAAAGCCATAGTGAATGCAAAGTAAAGGGGCCAAGTTTGAGTAAAGTCGGAAACATAATTTAAAAATTAAAAAGAACAATTAGACTTAAAAGAACAGTGGTGGTTCCAATCACCGCGGTGGCGACTTGGCTCCGTATAAAAAAGTTTAGTTTAATGCTGGTAGAGGCGTGAATGATAAAAATAATGGCTAAGAGGTACTTAAATAGAACAGAATCGTTTAGATCAAAAGGAATGCCTAAAACTGGGTTTAAGGGAAGTCCTTGAGTAATGACGTAATGTCCAAGAAAGTAATAAGCTAAGTAAAACAGCAATAGCCATCCCGAAAAGGTAGAAATTTCTTCTATGAAATAGATTTCACGCTCTTTGCGAATCATGAGATTTTTTTCGTGACGTAATTGTTTAAAAGCACGTAATTTAGCACGAATGGCTTTGTCCTGCGCGTATAGAGTTTTAAAGTTGTCGATGGCTGCTTGGCGGGTGTCTTTTCCAGATTTAATAGCTATTCTTAGCGCCGCCCATTCTTGAGTTCGAATAGATTTAAGTTGGGTTTGAATCATTAAAGCCTCTGGATTTGGAGTGAACCAGGCTTGGATATTTTTAATTGGTTCTAATAAAAATTCGAACTTTCCTCCAGCTAATTTTTCTTCTAATTTACTTAAGCCGGATTTCATTTGAAGGCCAACATTCATTTTGGAGCCGGCAGCTTTGTTTAATTCCATCATTAGTTTTTGGCTTTCCAAAACCATGGAGCTGCGTTCTTGTTCGTGATGTTGACTGGTTAAAAAGATTTCTTCGCCCTGAGTTTTTTCTAAAAGTTCTTTACAAGTGTTGCGAATATAATCGAGATTGTTGGAGCTTTTGATACGCATTAATTTGTCGATGTCCGTTTCAATTAAGGCCTTTTTTTCAGGAGAAATTTTGCCTTCAAAACGGGTTAAAAGGTTGTGAATTTTATCTATAATGTCATCAACTTGAACGATAAGGATTTGTTTTTCTTGGACAAATTCGGGAGTTTCGACAATTTCTTGCATGGCTTGGTCTCCTTTGTTGTCTTGGTGTGAGGTTTCGTAAACAGTGGCTAGAGCTTGAATTCCTAGAGTACGTATTTGAGATTTTTCTTCTGGGGAGGCGTTGGTTGGTGCTAAATATTGGATAGTGAAACTATATTCATCAATTAAACGTTCGTAAGCTAGTTCAGCATTTTGGGCGGGGATGCTTCCTTTAATTTGTTTTCCATTTTTATCAACAGCCTCAAATTCAAATTTTTCTAAATCAGCGCCAGCGTTGGCATCAGTTTCATTTACGGTGTTTATTCCCAAAATAGAAAACCCTAAATTGTTAAGTTTAACGCGAGCTTCCTCTTCGGTTTCGGCATTAATAATACCGGTTAGGTTTTTGCCTTCCGTGTTGGTTGCGGTGTATTTAAAACGCATTTTTTGGGAGGGCCAAGAATTAAGGCTTTATTTCTTTTTGGTAGCGGCTTCTATAAATCCGTAGAATAAAGGATGTGGTTTGCTTGGTCTAGATAAGAATTCTGGATGGAATTGTGACCCAATCATGAAGGGGTGTTTTTTCATCTCAGCGATTTCAACTAGATTTTCTTTTTCGTAAATTCCAGACACTACATAGTCACCCTTTTCTAAGATTTCGCGAAATTTGTTGTTAAATTCATAGCGATGACGGTGACGTTCGGAAATAGTGCGTTTTTTGTAGAGTTTAGCGGTTTTTGAGTTTGGAGTTAGCTTGCAAGGGTAGGCACCAAGTCTAAGCGTGCCGCCTTTATCTTTGTTCTTATGTTGTCCAGGTAAAAAGTGAATTACGTAATCATCTGGAGTGAGTTTTTCGTCTTCATCAAATTCTTCGGAAGTGAGTTTTGAGTTGCCGGTAATGTGGCGGGAATATTCAATGCTCATGATTTGCATTCCTAAACAGAGTCCAAGGTATGGGATGCGGTTTTCGCGGGCGTATTTAGCGGCTGCAATTTTACCTTCAGTGCCACGAATGCCGAATCCGCCGGGAACAACGATTCCAGCGCAGGATTCAAGTTCTTTCCAGGTTTTCTTGTTTTTGCGTTCTAATTTTTCGGAATCAATCCAAACGACTTTTAAGTGGCGGCCCTGGTGATAGCAGGAGATTTTTAAGGACTCGATAACGCTGATATAAGCATCTTCTAAGCCGGTGTATTTACCAACTAAGGCGATTTTTAATTCTTTGCGTTTGGATTTAATTTTGTCGTTTAGATCGCGCCAATCTTTAATACGAGGACTAATTTTGCCCATATGAAGTTTTCTGGCGACCAATTGCGCTAATTTGAATTTTTGTAGATTTAGCGGCACCTCGTAAATTGATTTAGCGGTGTAGGCGGGGATAACAGCCTCGAAATCAACATCACAGAATAGAGAAATTTTGCGTCGAATATCATCGTCAATTAGTTTGTCGGATCTAGCCAGAATAATGTCTGGTTGAATACCAATTCCACGCAGTTCACGTACTGATGCTTGCGTTGGTTTAGTTTTAACTTCGTTTGAGGCTTCTAGATAAGGAAGAAGCGTTAAATGCACAAATAGCGTGTTTTCGGGCCCTAATTCATGTCGAAGTTGGCGAATGGCTTCCATGTAGGGGAGTCCTTCGATGTCACCAACAGTCCCACCAATTTCTACCATCAAAACATCGCAGCCAGATTTTTTGGCAGCGGCTTTGATTTTGTCTTTAATCGCGTTGGTAATGTGGGGGATGATTTGAATGGTTTTTCCTAGGTACCCGCCTTGGCGTTCTTTTTGGAGAACCTCGGTGTAGATGCGGCCAGTGGTAACGTTAGAAAGAATCGAACAACTAGTGTCGATAAAACGTTCGTAGTGACCTAAATCTAAATCTGTTTCAGATCCATCGTCAGTAACAAAAACCTCTCCATGCTGGAAAGGGCTCATAGTTCCGGGATCCACATTTAAATAAGGATCCAATTTTTGGGGGAATACTTTAAATCCGGAGGCTTTAAGTAGAGTGCCGATAGACGCACTGGCAATTCCCTTGCCGAGCGAGGAGCACACGCCTCCTGTTACGAAGATGAATTTTGTAGACATGGGTTAGGTTGGAGGGTTAGAGGCCGACTTTTTCTCGAACTTCCGCTAGGGTCTTTTGCGCCTCAGCTCGAGCCTTGTTCGCACCATTTTTTAACACTGTCTCAACATAATCCATATTACCCTTAAGCTCAACTCTTTTTTGACGAAAAGGGTCTAGGATTTCATGAAGTTTTTCGAGAAGTGATTTTTTTGCATTACCATAACCAAATCCTCCGGCCTGATATTTATCTTTGAGAGTTTGAATTTCTTCTGGTGTGGCAAAATAAGAATAAAGTTTAAAAACATTACAATTTTCAAAGTCCATTGGTTCTTCAAGCGGTGTGGAATTAGTAACAATCCCCATGATCTCTTTTTTAAGCTGCGCATCATCTCCAAATAAGGCAATAGTGTTGCCATAGCTTTTACTCATTTTTTCACCATCAGTGCCAACCACAGTTTGAACTTCTTCGTTAATACTTGGCTCTGGTAGGGGAAAAGTTTCGCCGTAAAGATTGTTGAATTTAAGGGCTAAATCGCGCGTAACCTCAACGTGTTGTTTTTGATCTTTTCCAACTGGAACTAAGTCTGGTTTGTACATGAGGATATCCGCGGCCATAAGCACTGGATAAGTGAAAAGCCCAGCGGAAGGTTCTTTTTTCTTTTTAGTTTCGGCATCTTTCCAGGCATGGCAGCGTTCAAGTACGCCCATTGGTGTAATACAAGATAAGATCCAAGCTAATTCCGTGTGTTCGGGAACATCGCTTTGGCGGAAAAGAGTAGTTTTTTCTGGGTTTAGGCCGATTGCGAGGTAATCAAGAGCTAATTCGGTTGTGAAATCGCGTAAAGTTTGGCCATCGCGAGTAGTAGTTAGGGCGTGATAATTAGCAATAAAAATAAAAGACTCAAATTCTTCTTGATGAGCCACGTGACGCTTCATAGCGCCTAAATAATTGCCAATGTGTGGGTGCCCACTTGGTTGAACACCGGAAAGAACGCGTTTCATAGATTTTGGAGGTTATTACGTCGTTGGAACAATACCAAAAATGTTAGTTCATTACCACTGGATCTACATCAATAACCCAACCTTCTTTTAGAGGATGTTTTTGAAGAAAGGATTTGAGAGCTTGGTGAGGATTAGGTCCTTGTAAATAAACATGGTAGCGGTATTTGTTGTGTTTTTTGTAGATTAGGGCCGGAGCACAGTCGATAATGTGGTTTGGAATTTCTTTTTTAAAGAGGTTAGTTAGTTCGAGTGCTGCTTGTGAACAATTTTTTTGATCAAAAGACTTGAAAGTTAGCTTAATAGTGCGGGTAAATGGGGGATAGTTTAAGGTTTTTCGAGTGCTTAATTCAGTTTCATAAAAGGGGAGATAGTGATGTTCTTTGGTTGATTCTAAACTGGGATGTTCCGGGTTGTAGGTTTGAATAATTACTTGTCCTGGTTTTTCAGCTCGACCGGCGCGCCCCGCGACTTGCATCATTAATTGAAAATTTCTTTCTGACGCGCGAAAGTCTGGAATATGTAAACCAATGTCAGCTAAAACCACACCAACCAGCGTCACATTTGGTAAATCTAGTCCTTTTCCAATCATTTGCGTTCCAACCAAAACATCGATTTCGTGATTTTTAAGGGCTTTATATAGTTTTTGAAAACTGTCTTTTTGGGTGGTGGTGTCTTTGTCAGCGCGCGCAATTCGCATAGTCGGAAAAAGTTTTTGAAGTTCTTCTTCAACTCGTTGGGTTCCAATGCCAATAGATTTGATAGCTGCCCCCTGACATTCAGGACATTTTTCGGGAATATTTTTGTGCCCACCACAATGATGACAGGTTAACCATTCATTACCAGCTCTAGATCGATGACAAGTAAGACTGACATCGCATTGGTTGCATTGCAAAGTATGTCCACAATCTCGACAAAGCATAGAAGAGGAATGTCCACGGCGATTAAGAAACAAAATGGCTTGTTCTTTGTTTTGAAAAGTTTGAGCCAAAGAATTAGCTAATTGATCACTAAAAATACTGAGATTCCCTTTATGGAGTTCGGCGCGCATGTCTATTAATTGTACTTGGGGTAGTGAGCTGCCGGGTAAAATGCGATTTTTAAGCGTAAATAGATTGATTTTCCCAGTCTCTGCTAAATATCTAGTTTGAATGTCTGGGGTAGCGCTGCCTAAAATGATTTTTGCTCCTGTTAGTTCGGAGATTTTAAAAGCGACATCGCGGGTATGGTAATAAGGAGTTTGGTCTTGTTTGTAGCTCCATTCGTGTTCTTCGTCCATAATAATTAAACCTACATTTTTAGCAGGCGCAAAAATAGCTGATCGTGAACCAATAATGATTTTGGCTTGTCCTTGTTCAATACGCCACCATTCTCGTTCTCGTTCACCAAGTGATAGTTTGCTGTGCAAAACAGCTAATTGGCCTTGAAAATAATCTGCAAAATAATCAATTAATTGTGGTGTTAAAGAAATCTCTGGGGCCATTAGAATAACTTGTTTGCCTTGGGCAACCATTTTTTGAGCAAGTTGAAGGTAGATTTCGGTTTTTCCAGAACCAGTTATTCCGTGTAGGAGAGAAATAGGTTTTTTTGTGCTTAAAATTCCATCAAAAATTATTTGTTGTTCTGGCGCTAGAGTTTTGGGGGAACTTTGGTGAAGTGACTCGTGTTGGAGCCCCTTGATATCGCCGGTTGATTCGGTGAGTAGGCCTTTTTTAATAAGACTTTTTATAGTGGCGAGGGGATAGGCTTTTAGTTCTTGGCGGGTATAGATTTTTTTGGTGGAAAATAATTCTATGATTTCTTTTTGCTTAGAACCGAGTGAGGAGGGAGCTTCTTTGTCAGTCCTTAAATAAATAGTTTCATAGGGGATTTTGGAAGTTGAAGTCCATATTTTTTTGGGAAGCATAGTTTTGAGCACCTTATATAAAGGCGCAAAATAATAGTCCGCTACCCATTCTGCTAATTCAATTTGCCAGGGAGCTAGTATTTGCCCTCCTTCTTTTGTCGAGATAATATCTTTGGTATTAAAAGAAATTTCTTTTTGATGAAGTTCACGCACAATTCCAGTTTTGATTTGGTTCCGTAAAGGAATGCGAACGGCGCTGCCAATTTCAATATTCAAATTTTGAGGGACTTTGTAAGTTAAACCTTTGTTGTGTCCAATTTTTACGGGCAGTAAGATCTCGGCATACATTCGCAAAATTTGTAAAGAGTTTTTGGAACCTTATTATCTATCTTTGTAATAAATTAAAGCAAGTCTCGTTTTTCTGGTGTGCAAATTATGTTAGCCTCTTTTTTGAGGTTCTTATACACTTTAACCCAATTAACATGGTTTTCAAAAAACTTATTAGCGTTCTTACCATAGCAACGCTATCTATCTCGTTATTGCCAAGTTTAGCTTTGGCGGTAGCTTCAGGCAACTCCACGTATGATTTAGAAATGTATGGAGTTTATGTGGATGATTCAGGCTATTTGAGTGTCTGGATGGGCAATTCTGGTACCGAGGATGTCTCTTCTGCTACAGAAGGCGAAACGACTGTTTATGTTGATGACATGGATACTCCAGCTTGGACTTATTCTTGGTCAACTATGGCTGATGAGGATCTAGAATTCCTTGTTGCGGGAAGTGTTGGAACAGTTTTACGTCCTGAAATGCTAGATGGTGTTCATACGGTAATGGCTTGTGTGGATGCTACAGATGTCGTGGATGAATCAAACGAAGACAATAATTGTGCGACTGAGGAATTGGAAAATGGATTTCCTAATTTAGTTTTGCAAGATATCTACTTGGATGGCGATGGTAGTTTAAATATTCAAGTTGGTAATGAGAGTGATATTGATATTGATGCTAGTACAGCCGGGCTGACGTCAATTTTTATTGATGATATGGAAACAACTGCTTGGTCTTATACTTGGACTACTTTATTAGATAAGGATTTTCTTAATGCCTGGGGCGAATCAATTATTAATCCTCAGAGTTTAGAAGGAAGTCACGAAGTTAAAGCTTGTGTGGACTATTATGGAATTGTAGAAGAGTCTGACGAGGAAGATAACTGTTTAACAGTAGCTTTAGAATCTGATTTGCCGGATTTAGTTTTGCAAGAAGTTTTTATTGATGATGATTTTTATCTTAATGTGGTGTCTGGGAATGAAGGTGATGCGGACGTGGATTCAACCACCGCCGGAAATACCTATATTTATATTGATGAAGAGCTGTCCTACACTTATGCGTGGACTTCTTTGAATGATAAGAGCTTTTTACAAGTAGATGGAAGTGCCACTATTAGCCCCGGAATGTTGACTGGTGCTCATACTGTTGAAGCTTGTGTGGACGCAAAAGACGTGGTTGAAGAATTAAATGAAGAAAATAACTGTTTAGAAGCTACTTTTGACGCTGGATTGCCAGATTTAGTGCTACAGGATATTTATTTAGATGGTGATACTCTTTCTATTCAAATCGGAAACGAAGGAGAAGCTGATGCCGAAATTACTACTGGTGGAGTAACTTATATTTGGGTGGATGGTGAGCTTGATAAGACTTATTCCTGGAAAACTCTAGCTGACCAGAGTTTTGTGGAAGTTGATGGTTCGTCTATTTTGCAACCATTTAATGTGACAGATGATCAAACAATAGAAGTTTGTGTGGATTATTTAGATTCTGTAGAGGAATCAGATGAGGACAATAATTGCATGGAGGAATCTTTTACTTTTGAAACAGCGCAAACAGTTGTAGTGGATGAGGATTTAGCTGATTTAGTGCTGCAAGATATTTATATTGATGAAAGTAATCGTTTAAGTGTTCAAGTTGGAAATGAAGGAGTTGTAGATTCTGATACGGAGGTGGGTCTTTATATTTATATTGATGATTTTGATAACCCTGAATACACCTATAATTCTTCGACTTTATCTGAAAGTAATCGAGAATTTTTGGTAGTTGATGGAGTTTCTACAATTCAACCTTTGGTGCTTGATGATAGCCAAAGTTATGATGTAAAAGCTTGTGTTGATCCAGCTAATGAGTTGGAAGAATTAGATGATGATAATAACTGTATGGAGGTTACAAATTTAGTAATGGAGATTGTTTACGATTACGTGGCTGATACTGATGTAGATGATGTTGATGATGGTATTGATGAAGTGGATAAAGATGATTTTGATGATGATGTGTTTAGTGATTTTGAAGAGCTTTGGACAGACTCTGACTATCCAGATCTTTACTATTTAACAGTTAAGTGGGGATATGTTGGTGACGATGATGACATAGAGCCAACTAGCTGGGACGGAAGCGTAAATTTTGAAAATTCAATTGTGGGTCGTCCAATTGATAAATTAGGTTTTGAAGATGAGGATTTCATTGATTTTGGAAATACGAATCCAACGATGACATCTTTTGATTCTACTATTTATAATGGGAAAGATGGGATTTTGTTTAAGATTAAAGCGGATTTGGATGATGATGGTGATGGTGAATGGGATGGTCCGTTTATTGAATTTAATTCTGAATATAGCAATACAAGTTTAGAAGTATTTCTAGATGATTTGGTAGAGGATGGTTATTACAAGTATGAATACGCAGATGGTTATCAGGTTATGTTTAACTTGATTGAACTTTCTAGTTGGTTTCAAACTTTTAAAGACACAGCTCTTTTACAAGTTAGGATTGGTAATCTAGATGGAAATGGTTCAACTAATGAGGAGGATGTTTTTTATAACGTTAATCTTTCTCTAAATGAAGGATCTATTATTCGAAGTTATATGCCAATGCTGCTCGAGGTTCACGAAGAGGAAGGTTATGATTATTTGGTTCGTTCTGATGATAAATCTTCGATGGAATTAGATGCCGGACTTTTTGGTCATATGGATGGATTTTTATCTTTAGTTTCTTTTAGTGATTCGCAATCAGATCGTTATATAGAGGTGGTTGTGGAAGATGAGAATGGTGATGAGGTTTTTGATGAGCAATTTGGTCTAGAAGATGAGTTAGGAATTTTTGAATTAGATGATGGCACTGGTAACCAAATCATGATTAGCGATATGTTTAAGAATCGTAGTGATTTATTAATAGCTGCAGATCAAATTTTTAGTGATTTGTTTGAACTTCACGCGCAAATTTATCGGTTAGTAGATGTTATTGATGATGTTCAAGATACCGGAGAATTAGATGATGATGTTTTGACAACTACAGATGCGATAATTGATAGTTTGCTCGATCTTTTACCTGGTGATGATGAGGATGAAGATCCTTTGATTATTGATTTACGAAAAGATTTAGCCATTATTACTTCTACGGTGCAAAGTGCGTTAGATGACTATAACGACGGCACATTTACTGGTGATGAGTTGAATGATAAAATTCTTAATATTTTTGGAATTGCTAAAGAAAAATTAGAAGAAAAAATGGAAGATGTGCAGGCTGCGGCTGGATACATGTTAGATGCGGATTATGATGCTTGGTATGCGCATTATATGGATGTAGCTACTGCTTATTTCTTTTCTGGTTATAAAGACGCTTTCGGTAATCTAACGGGGCATATTGGACCGGCTGATAATCTAACTCGTTTGCAGCTAATTAAGATTATGTCTGAGTTGGCTGATCATTTAGATATTGGTTTAGGTGAAACTAGTTGTGAGTCAGATACAGTGGATTTAACTAGTGATGTGGATTGGATGGAAGATCACTGGGCTGAAGGTTATGTCCAATGCATTTATAACTCTGGTTTGGAGCTTACGATATTGGATGACGTAATTGGAACAGATTTAAGCCAGGGGACAAGCCCAGCTTATCGATGGGAAGTTATTCAACTAGGTTTCGAAATTTTAGGTATTGATTACACAGAGTATGATACCTATTCCTTTCCTGATGTAGGGGATGGCTCAGGGCTTTATGATAGTACTTCTGATATGATCCAAACCGCGGTGGATAACGGTATTGTGTCTGGTTATCCTGATGGCTATTTCCGACCATTTAACTTGGTAAATCGGGCAGAAATGTTTAAGATGATTACATTGCTTTATGAGTTTTATGCTCAAGAGTCAACCATGTAATCTTTAAACAACGTTTATGAAAAAATTACCCTCCCGAAAAATTAAGGCCTCCGTTATGGGGGCCTTTGGTCTGTTAATTGGATTATTTTTAATCTCTAACACGGCCTTAGCTTTTAGTTTTGAGTCTAATATTTATGGTGGGACTCACAAAATAAACGCCATTGATACTGAACATTTTATGATTGAGTTCAGTAAAACGATCAAAAATGGTCAAGATACGGATTATGATGGTGAATCTAATTTGTTGGAAGAAATTGCACAATACGCTGAGGATAGTTGGGATGAGGAAGTGGGGACTTTGGGTCTTCCTTCGCCTTTGGATGATCAAGAAAAAGTGTATTTAATTCTGGATGATCGAGATTTTTATTTAGATGAAGGGACTTTGGGTGTAACGGGTATTTTGCCTAATGGTGAAATTTATATGGCGGTTGATCCGGGTTTAGATACTGAGCTTTTGAAAGTGACGATTGCGCATGAACTTTTTCATGTTATTCAGTTTGGATATCAGGGATATTTTGCGGGTTATGATCAAGATATTAACTTTGCCGAGCAAACTGCGACTTGGGTAGAAGAATATATGTATGACGATGTAGATGATTACTACAATTATCTTTATCATTACTTTAATTATCCTGATTATTCAGTTTTTACGGGGGTTATTCCAGATGGTAGTTTGTTTGAATACGCTCTTTCTATTTGGCCAATTTTTATTAGTGAATACTATGAAGATTGGACTTTGATTGCCGATGTAGTGGATGCTTATTTTAATGAGGAGACCCCAGATGTTTGGGATGCCTATGAGGCTTACCGTGAGATTGTTTCGGACCAAGGAGACGATATTAGGGATACTTATATGAATTTTGCTTATTGGAATTACTTGCGAAGTTATTATGAAGAGGGGTCAGAATATCCTTGGGTAGATATTCAAGGTTTACACTATTCAGATGAATACCCGATTGAAGATGAATCAACTTGGTATTACCAAAATCCAGCTTTGTTTGGAGTTAATTATTTGCAATTTTGGGTTAATTCTACGCATTGGGGTAGTGATTTTCAGTTAACTTTATCCAAAAGCTCAGAAATTGATTTAGGAGTAATGGTTTTGCCAGAAACAGATTTAGTGTATTTAACAGAGGAATTGATTTCAACTAGAATTGACGCTGGTGATGGGCAAGGAACGATTACTTTTCCAATTATGGAAGATTGCACTTTGATTACAGTTATTTTGGCTCCGCTTTCGGATGATCCAGCTAGTATTGAAAGTGAAGAAGACGCTTTTTCTGTTGCGTATGATTATACTTATTCAGCGACGGTTGGTGATTATTTGGAGGGGGAGGAAGTTGAAATTACAACAATAGAGGAAACAGAGGTTGAAGTTGAAGATGATTCTGATAAAGAGGGGGATGAGGCTGGTGAAAATATTGATGGTTGGACCGAAGAAGGGGCTTTTGATGATTTGACAGTTACGGAGGTAGAATTACTTTCTTCAACCGAAAATTCTGTAACTTTGAACTGGACTAGAGTTGGGGCTGAAGACGCGGCTGGTTATTATGTAAATTATGGAACAGATAGTGGTTATTATACTCATTTTGAAATAATTTATGGAGCACATATTACTCACGCTACAATTACTGATTTATGGGATGATACATTTTATTTTACGGTAACTGGATTTAGCGGAAATTATGAGGAAAGTGCTTATCATAGTAATGAAATTGTAGTGGATATAGCGGGTGTGAATTTTTCTGATATTTATTCCAGTCATCGTAATTATGAAGCAGTTAAGTTTTTGACTTATATAGGAGTGCTAGAAGGATACGAGGATGGCACATTTAAGCCAAATAAGACTATTAATCGGGCGGAGTTAATAAAAGTGATGATTCATGGGTCATTAGGCGAAACTCCAGATGAAGATACTTATCGAGATTGTTTTCCAGACGTGACGGATGAGTGGTTTGCATCGTATGTTTGTTATGCCAAGGAACAAGGTTGGGTTCAAGGTTATAGTGATGGAAATTTTTATCCAGGAAATACGGTGAGTAAAGTGGAGGCTTTGAAAATGATTATGGAGTCTTATGGTGTGGAAGTGCCGAGTTGGGCGAATTTGAATGAACTCCCGTATGAAGATGTTTATTCTAGTGCCTGGTATGCCCCTTATTTAAAAACAGCTTATGATATGGGTTTGCTGGAAGAATCAGGAACTAGTTTTGATCCTAATTATGGCCGAACTCGAGCGGAGGTCTCAGAAGAGATTTATCGTTTACTGGTCTTAGATTGGACGTGGGAATATGTGTTTACCGAAGATGTCCATGATTACTTCTTGGAGATTTGGGGGGAGGACTTTTTGTAAAATTTATTTGGTGCGCCAGGAGGGATTCGAACCCCCGACACCTGGTTCCGAAGACCAGTGCTCTATCCACTGAGCTACTGGCGCACAATTTGAAAGGGAGCCATTTTCAGACTCCCTTGTATTATACGGATTCTTTTTGGCAAGTCTACAAAATCATTTCACATTGTTCTGTGTCGTCTGATGATCCGGAAAATGATCCAGAGCCGGTTTCTAGAAATTCTTCTAAAGTGTTTAAATCTCCGAGGATTGTTTCAATGTCCCACTCACATAAATATCCATTGCCAATGGAAAGGAGAGCATCTTCGTTATTTTGAGCTAATTCTTCTTCAATTTCTTCTTCAGTGTAGCCACTAGCTAATAATTCTTCTTTGACTTCGTCTGATATAGTAAAATATAAATCAGAAACTATTGTAAGATACTGGCATTTTTCATCGACTAGGCCTTGTAGTTCAGTGTGAATGGATTCATTTATTGTGTAGCCAAATTCAAAAGAAAAACTAACATCTAACTCGCTAAAAGCACAGGTAGCAGCCTGTTCAGCGTAACAAGACAGATCATCGTCACAATCTACAAAAGAGCCATAGTGCTGACCATTTGTAGTCTGATATTCTTGGGCCTCGGCAATTAGTTTAGCGGCTTCGGCTCTATTAACTAAATTTCCAGCTTGAAAAGTGCCGTCATCATAGCCAGAAATTAACCCAATATCGTAAGCAGTTTTTACATAATCATAGTACCAAGCACTAGTACCAACATCGGTAAAGGGACTTCCTTCGGTTTTATCAACGTCTGGTTCGATTCCGAGGCCAGTAATAATTAATTTTGTAAAGGCAGCGCGATCAATGGATTCGTTTGGTTCAAAATTGTTGGCAGAGTCAATTAAATAGAATTTTTCGGCAGTTTGGATATAAATGGTATACCAGGCACTTAAATAAACATCGGAAAAACTGTGGTCATAATCGTTTTCTTGAAAAGATTCGTCCATTAAGGCGGCGACTACTAGTTTTGTGGCTTGAGCGCGAGTTAGGGTCTCTTCTGGACGAAACGTGCCATCACTGTACCCAGAAAGGATGTTTTGATCGGCTAGAGTTTCTACATACGAAGAATACCAAGCTGAAGAAGAAACATCATTAAATGAGGCGCTAGCAATAGGGATAAGACTAATCATGATTCCTAAAACAGCCATAGTTGAGACTACTTTTTTAAACATAAGGGAAGGTTTATAAAATATTTACTTTTTCTTATTATGGGCTCGTTTGTGCCAGGCCACCAGTAATGGTGTGGCCGTAAAGATTGAGGAGTAAGTACCAGCAATCAAACCAACGATAAGAGCAAGTAAGAAATAATGAATAGAAGCAGCTCCTAAGAAGAAGAGTGCTGCAATAGTAAATAGAGTAGAAATAGAAGTATTGAAAGATCGAGCCAAGGTTTCGTTAACGGCACGTTCGGCAACGTCTTCAAAGTCTTCACCAGCTTTTTGATTCTTTAAGTTTTCACGAACACGGTCAAAAGTAACAATCGTATCATGAACCGAGAATCCCATAATAGTTAGAAGAGCAGTCACAAATAAAGCATCAATTTCTACGCCGAGAACGCTTCCTAAGACAACAAACACTCCAAGGGTAATAAGTACATCATGCACAAGAGCGGCAATGGCTGTTAAACCAAAGCGCCATGGGCTGGTATGTTTGGGAATGCTGCGGAAGGCAAAGGCAATGTAGAAAACAATCATTATTAAGGCTAAAC
Organism: Candidatus Peregrinibacteria bacterium; assembly: GCA_018659585.1. Lineage (GTDB taxonomy): Bacteria > Patescibacteriota > Gracilibacteria > UBA1369 > UBA12473 > JABJMC01. Next base: position 25,989 of record JABJMC010000023.1, on the reverse strand, counting down.
CAAGAGCCATGACTGCTTTGGTTTTCATAGTGGCTCCGATAGTGGGACCGATGGTGTTAAAGCGAGTTTCTTCGACTTCTCCAAAGGAATCAGTGAAAGTGGCAATGATAGCTTCGTGCGATTCATTAGAAATGTGCTTCATTCGAATCATGTAGCTGGTTTCACTGGTTGAAACTATGACGGGTTCGCCAAAGTCTACGGGGATTTCTTGATCTTCCTCTAGAGCGATTAAGCTACTTTCTTCCATCAGGATTGCTTGTGGAGCATCCTCGATGGTTGAGACTTCTTCTTCGAGTTCTTCAGTAACAGTAGATACAGTGTCTTCTACGACTAAGAGATTTTCTTCGATTTCAGTGATTTTGGTTGAAACTTCATCTGAAGTTGGGACGGTTTCGTTAAATTGAATTTCGAGTAGTGTTCCTCCTGTAAAATCTAAACCAAAATTAAGACCGTTTAATGGGATAGCAATTAAAGAAGCAATAATTAAAGCTCCAGAAAGACCAAACCAAATTTTGCGTGCTTTTATAATTGGGAGACGAGGGTGAGATTTCTTGGGAGTGCCAAGTAAGAAATCACTTTTGCCAAGTTTAGTTTTTACTAAAGCTCTAAGTAAAGTTCGCGTAATAATAATGGCTGTGAACATAGAGATCAAAATACCAAGCGCCAAGTTAACCGCGAATCCTCGAATAATTGAAGTTCCAAAATAAATCAAAATCGCACAAGTAATAAGAGAGGAGAAGTTTGAATCACGAATAGAACTCCAAGCGCGATCAAATCCAACTTCAATAGCGCCAGATAAAGGGCGGCCATTGTGTAATTCTTCACGCATTCGTTCAAAAATAAGAATGTTGGCATCAACTGCCATTCCAATGGATAGAACCACACCAGCCACACCAGCAAGCGTAAGTACTACGGCGCTAGATAGAAGGTAGGTTAAGAAAAACAGCACAAAACAGGCCAGCATAAAAGATAGGAGTTTTTCCCAGCCCGAATCTTTGTTGCGCATAATTAACACTACTAGTGTCGAGAAAACAATCAGAGAGATAGTTAAAGACAAGACTAGTGGCATAGCGACTTTGATGCAGAAAATAAGCAAAATTGCATAAAGAGAAAGCGCAATATTAGCTAAGAGACCGGGGAGGCGGTAGTAGAGCATCATGTAGAGCACGAGGATGATAAGACCAATTAAACCAGCTTTTAAACTAGTATCTAGGGCGCTTTGTCCAAGTGAGGCCCCAATGGTGTATTGACCAACAAGAATAATTGGAGCGGGTATAGCACCAGTGTTTAAATCACGGGCTAATTCAGAGGCTTCTTCTACGGTAAAATCACCAGAGATTTGAGCTCGGCCACCAGTGATTTTTTCATTCACATTAGGAGCAGAAATAAGTTCTCCACCTACAAAAATAGCAACTCGTTTGCCGACATTTTTTTCGGTGATTTCTTCAAATAATTTGGATCCTTCGGAATTGAATTCAATGGTTACATAAGGAGTGTAAGTTTGAGAAAAAGCAACGTCTGCGTGCGTGAAATGTTCACCAGTTAAGTTGGTGTCTCTCCAAGGGTCTGGAGCGGTGGAGTAAAAGAGTTTTTCGAGTTTGTATTCAGTTTCAATAACGGTTTCGGAAGTAGCTTCTTTAATATCAATAACTTCGATAATGTGAAGCCCAAATTCGGTTTCTACAAGGTTGGCAGAGACATCACCAACTCCCATGGCAAAGGCTGCATCTTCGAATGGTTTAACCATGGCCCCAGGGCCAAAAAATCCAAGGTAACCACCAGAGGAATTAGCACCTGGTTCAGTTGAATATTCTTTGGCTAAATCTTCGACAGATTCACCGTTTTGAGCGCGTTCTAAGAGTTCTTCGGCTAGTTCTCGGTCTTCGGCCGCAACTAGAACATGACGAGCTTCAACCTCTTTGTCTTCTCCAGTGATTTTTTCGCCATCACGAGCATCAATTAATCTAATAATGAAATAACCTTCGAGTTCTGTTAAGTTTCCGTAAGTATCAAAAGTATAGCCATCACTTGTTTGTAAAAGTTCAGAGTGAGTTTCGCCAACTTCCATGGTGGCTAAAGCTTCGGCATAACCATCAGCTAAATAACTTTCTAAAACATGACCTTCTTCGTCACTGGGGAAGTAAAAGGCTACTCCAGGGTTAGCTAGTTCTTCTTCGGAGGCAATAGCCATAAAATCTTCGCCAGCTAAAATTCGGTCTAGAGCACTTTGAGCGGAAACTTCAACTTGAGCGCGATTTTCAGTGGTAATGGCGGTGCCACCTTCTTCTTTAAATTCGAGTTGAATAGTTTTTCCAACAATTGCTTTGGCTTCGTCGATATCTTTGATCCCAGCTAATTCAATAATAATATGCTGTTCATCAGCAATTTCGGAGCGGTAAATGTTTGGTTCGGAAACTCCTAATCCATTAACACGACGGGTTAGGACTTCTAAAACTCCTTCGATAATTGCTTCTTGATCGCGATCTTCCACTTTTCGTAAATCTACTTTGTAATCAAGTTGGGTTCCTCCTTGTAAATCGAGACCAAGTTGAATTTTTTGGGTTTCAAAACTGTCAGGAGTAGAGGAAAGAATATTAGTTTGGGTGTTGTAGGGAAGATTAAAGAACCCAAGGGTAATGATAGCGAGCGCAATCAGGGTAAGATGCGTAATAGTACGTTTGTTCATGGGAGTTTAGATAAGATTAGAAATTAATTTTGTTGGTCCGCAATTTGGCGATCTAGTTCTTCGTCGTTGCCCTTTCCAGAACGGCCGTAGTCATCAGTAATTTTGACAACATCGTCTAGTTCTGGAGTAGAAACTTCGAAAATCTGTGAATCTTCGAGCGCCTCAGCGCGGTGAATCATGCCTGGCGTAATATCTAGTTTGTCGCCAGGAGAAAGAATAATGTCTGTTAGGTTGTTTTCGTCGGTTCCATAAGAGAAACGGACTTTTCCGGAATAGAGATACTGTGTTTCTTCTTTGATTTCGTGATACTGAAGGGAAAAACGATGGCCTTTGGTAAGTTCCAAAATTTTCCCCGCATATTTATCATTATGCGCGAACCAAATTTCTCTGCCCCAGGGTTTAACCTTAACTTGGGTTTCCATAAAGGAGGGTTTTTATAACGGCGATATTTTAACGGAAAACAGGGGTAAAAGAAAGGGATGACACCGGAGAGTTTGGCTTGACGGAAGAGGTGAGGGGTGTTATTAATGCGGCCTTAAATAAAAAAAGATAATATGGTTGATAAATTTGATTTCCCGGATGGGGAAGTTTCACACTCGAGTGCTGCCTTACGAAAAGAGGCTCGGTTATCTGGTGAGGAAGTTCAAATAGATCCGGTTGAGGAGCTAGCTCAGCAAATGGGATGGAGTAGCAGTGAGGTTTGGGATGCAGTGAATTCGATGGGTATGATTAGAGATTGGGAGCAAATGGGTGAAGATCAGCGTCGAGAATTTTTGTTAAATGGTGAAAATTGTCGGTTAAATTTAAATACTGATACGGTAGAATTAGCTAAAATTCTGTGTCGATTATCTTTTGGGAGTTTAGAGGAGGCTATTGGCTTTTTGGAGGAAAATGATTTTTTTCCAGGAGTTATTGATCCGGCGGATGAATCTAGATTGGTTGTCCCGGATAATGATTTTGTTTTAACTGAGAGGTGTGGGGATCGGGTGATTTTTAGACCAGAGGTAGTTTTGATGTTTGTGAATATGTTGATTTCACGAAAAAAGGCGGCACTTGCGACTAAAGATGCGCGAGCCTGGGTTATGTGGGATAACGAAGAAAGAAGGGATTTATTAGAGGAGCATATGGGTGAGGAGGATGAAGATATGGTTAGACGTATAGAATCATATTTAGATGATTCATTGTATGAGCCGGCGGAATTGGCTTTGCGTTATCCTTTAATTAGTCAGGGGTTAATGTGTCCGTCTCCAGAAGATTGTGTGGATCCTGAGCGGAAGGAGGAAGTATGGCAGGCAAAAAGTAGATTTAGGGGAGCGGAATTTGCGGAAATTCAACATTTTCAAGGTTTGTTTTACGGAGGAGGAAATGGTTATGATGCTCGAGTGGTGCATAAAAGTGAAGTTCAGGCCGATAAAATTGCTTCTTTGCGGACTAACGCCCTTTTATTTAGACACTTGGTTGGAGAGGATCCTTTGCCTTTAATGCGAGAATTTTTTATGATTGAGTTGTTGGCAACTTTGGCCGAGTTTGGAATCACTGGGTATGAGGATATTTGTGATCCGGAATTACGAGAAAAAGCTTTGGCGATTATGGGAGATGCGGAGGTTAGTAGATGGAGTAGGGATGTAAGAGCTCAATCAGTAAGTGACATGAAGGCAATGAAACTAAAAATGTTAGAGCAAGAGATAATAGGTGATGCTAGAGAGCGTATTATTTTTATTATGAATGCTCAAGGGCTTGAATGGGCTGAGGCTGAGGATTTGTTTTACGAGGAGGCAAGGTATAAGTTAGAAAAATTAATGCGTCATGAAACACGACGTGATGAGCAAAAAATAGACCGAATTAAGGCCTTTTTAGAGGAATATCCTGATCCACGCGATTTTGTGGACCATATTATGGGAGCGCGAGGAGGGGAGTTGTTGGTTTAAAGCAAGTTTTCTTGTTCTTCTTTTAGTTTTTCCACTGCTTTCTTAACATCCTGGGACTTGTTTTTGTCGACAATCAGGAGTGCATCGGGAGTATTAATGATGGCGAGGTTTTCAAGGCCCACGGTGACAATGGTTTTGTTTGGGTCGTCGTTATAGATAATAGAGCCTTGGGATTCGATTTCGAGAGTTTGGCCGCGGGTTAAGTTGGCGTCTTTAGAATCGGTTAGCTCTTCGTGTAGGGAATGCCAAGTTCCAATATCGCTCCAGCCCAGGTCAGCTGGAATGATGCGGACGGTACTGGGATCAACTTTTTCCATGATGGCGTAGTCAATTGAGATTTTTTGGCATTCGGGATATTCGGTGTTTAGGGTGATTTCGTATTCCGGGGTGTTGATTGCGTCTTGAATGCGCATTAAGCGTTCATAAGTATCTGGGAGATGGTTTTTGTAAGCTTCTAAAATTACATCCACGCGCCAAACATAATAACCCGTGTTCCAGAGGTAATCACCGGATTCAAGGAAGGATTTAGCAGTTTCAAGATCAGGTTTTTCAGTGAATTTTTTAAAGGAAAGAATGGGGGAGCCATCTACTTCATCAATTTTGTCGCCAACTTGGACGTAGCCTAAGTTTACGTTGGGGAATTTAGCGTTAACCTCGATGATGTTGAGGGATTTTTGATCGTTTGCGACTTTTTCGGCTGTTTTTAATTTTTCTACAAACTCGTCACGTTCTTGGATTAGATGGTCGGCATAAATTACAGCCATAACTTCTTCTGGATGTTTTTGTGCGATTACAGCGGCGGCTAATCCAATGCAAGAAGCAGTGTCGCGAAGGGCTGGTTCTTCGATGATGTTTTCGGATGGAATGGTTGGAGCTTGTTTCTTAACAAGCTGAACAAATTTTTTGTTCGTAGCTACGTAAATATCTTCAGGATTTAAAAAATTTATTCGTTCCATGGCCTCCTCAAACATGGTCTTGTTGGAGGTTAGTTTTTGAAATTGTTTAGGTTTAGAAGTTCGACTGAGTGGCCAAAGGCGAGTGCCGGATCCGCCGGCGAGTACAACTGCTTTCATTAAGATTTTTTGATTAAGGATTCACCCGTCATAATAGCGGGTTTTTTGATTTTGAGAAGTTCAAGAATAGTAGGGGCAATATCTTGAAGACCGCGCTTTTTCTTGAGGCGGTATTTTTGATCGGAAATCAAGAGGCAAGGGACAGGATTTAAGGTGTGTGATGGTTTGGGCTCCCCGTTTTTATAAAGCATTTCATCGCAATTGCCATGATCAGAGGTAAGGATGGTGGTGTAGCCATGCTTAAGAGCGGTGGGGATGACTTTTTCTAGACATTCATCGAGAACTTGGCAGCATTCAATGGCTGCTTTTAAATCTCCAGAATGTCCCACTAAATCTCCGTTGGCGTAGTTTACAATAATTACATCGTGGTCCTCTTTTTTGAGAGCGCTTACTAGGTGCTTGGTTATTTTGCGGGCGCTCATTTCGGGTTTTTCGGCGTAAGAAGGGCATTTGGGTGAAGGAACTAGGATGTGGTCTTCCCCAGGGAATGGTTTTTCGATTTGGGAGTTAAAAAAGAATGTGACGTGTGCGTATTTTTCGGTTTCAGCAATGCGTAGTTCGCGGTAGCCTTTGGTGCTCAAAATTTCAGCCAGATTTTTTTTGATAAGTGGAGTAGGGAATAAAACAGGTGCTTTTTCGGAGTAAGGGCCCATGGCTACAAAATAGGGACGAACTCGCTTTTTTGGTTTGAAACCAAGTTTTTTAACGCCACTGTCTTTGGGTGGTTTTTCTCCTGTTAGGGCCCAAGTTAATTGGCGGGCGCGGTCAGTACGGTAGTTAAAGAAAACCACGGCGTCTTTGGATTTGATAGTGGCTTTAGAATTTAAAATAATGGGTTCCACATAATAATCGCTTTGGACGTCGGTAGCGTAGGCGTTTTTGATTCCTTGAAGTGGGGTTTTGGCTTTTTCTCCTTTACCAAGAACAAGTAGGTTGTAGGCTTTTTCCGTGCGTTTCCAGTTTTGGTCGCGGTCCATGGCATAATAACGGCCGATCATGGTGGCTACCTCGGCAACACCTTGAAGTTTGAGTTTTTTTATACGGCGATCAATCATTTTTAAATATTTGGAGGCACTTTTCTCGGGGACATCACGACCATCTAAAATGGCGTGGATGTAGATTTTTTTAGTTTTTTGGCGTTTAGCGGTTTCGAGTAAGGCAAATAAATGTTGAATATTGGCGTGTAGAGCTTGGTCCGAGATCATGCCAACTAAATGGAGAACGTCTCGTTTACAAGCTTGCTTTAGAGGCTTGAGTTTGTAGAAGTCGCTTTTTTTAATGGAGCGGTTGATTTCTTCTAGAGATTGTCGGGTGATGCGGCCGGAGCCCATGGTGAAATGGCCAACTTCGGAGCCGCCTTGTGATTTTTTGGGAAGACCCACGGCTTGGCTGTCGGTTTTTAGGAGAGTTTTGGGATATTTTTTGCAAAGAGATTTGTAGAATTTCATGTCTGCTCGGGCTGGAGCATTGCCGGGATCGCGTGGTTTGCCTTCACCAAAACCATCAAGAATTACGAGCATTACAGGGTTTTTAGTTTTCATAACACAATCAGATTTAAGTACCAGTCAACGAGTTGTTGTCCGTAAAAAAGAGCGATTAAAGTCCCAATAATCAAGAAAGGTCCAAAAGCAATCATGGTTTTGCGGTCAGCTTTGCCAGTTATCAGGAGGCCGACACTAATTATAGCGCCTACTAGATATCCAAAAAAGGAGGCTAGAATAGTCAATTTAAGGCCTAAAACAAAACCCATAAAAGCACCAATGCGTAAGTCTCCGCCACCAATCCATTTTCCACGAGAAATAATAATTTGAGCTAGGAAAAAAAGAGTGAGAGCAAGGGCTCCATAAAGTCCGTCTAAGAAAGTAATGGTTTCGGGATGAAGAGTGCTAACTGCAGCCAAAATAATGGCTGGGAGCATGATTTCGTCTGGGATCTCTTGATAAAGAAGGTCGTAAAAAAAGATAAAAACAAAAATTAGGGTAAAGCCAAGATAAATTGGCAAAGGTGTGAAGCCGGTCATGGCTATTACTACAAAAAGTAAACCGGTGGAAAGTTCCAGAACGGGATAGTGCCAAGCAATGTGTTTTTTGCATTTTTTACATTTACCTTTTTGGAGGAGATAACTAATGAGGGGAATGAGTTCGAGGGGACTTAACTTTTTATTACATTTAGGACAAAAAGAAGAACCCAAAATAATGCCTTTTTCGCCGGTGTGGAGGCGATGAATTAGCACGCTTAAGAAGCTGCCTAAGAGAACTCCTAAAATGAAAAGTAGGATATAAATTGAGATGGTCATAAGGTAGGAGGGTTAGATTCTTCTTGGGTTAAAATTTCGTTGTAACGATTAGCGGCTAAATTGCCGACTGAGCCAGAAGGGTCAATAGTATAGCAACGTTTGTAATGTTCTTTGGCTTGTTCAAGGTTGTCTCTTTTTTGTTCTAGCCAACCTAAGTTAAGATAAGCGGCGGCTAAGTTGGCATCTAAAATAAGAGCGTAATTTAAGTTTTGTTCGGCATTGGAAAAATCTTCTTGGGCGACTTGTACCCAACCTAATAAGTTGTAACTCATAGCTGTGTTGGTGTGTTCTTGGACAGCTTGTTCAGCTAGTTCCTGGGCGCGGTCTGCGTAATCTAATTTGTCTAAATAAAGCCAGATGGGACGGATGTATAAGTTAACATCAGCGGAATTTAAAATAAGGACGTTTTCATAGGCATCGACAGCGATGTCAAATTGTTCAGCTAAAACCGCAACATCAGCTAGTTTTTGATAGGCTTGGACCAGTGGTTCGTAGCCACTTTCAACAGCTAATTTAAGTTGAGTGACCGCCGAAGCATAATCATCTTCACCAAAATAAGAGAGACCTAAAAAGTAACGAGTTTCTGGTTTAGTAGGGTCTAGTTCAAGGGCTTTTAAAAGGGCGTCTTGGGCGTCGCGATAAAGTTCTTGGGTTAAGTAGGCGTGGCCTAGAATAATCCAGGCATCACGATAAGTGGGCTCTTCACGCAATACATCGTATAAGCTAGCCATTGCGAGTTCGACTTCGGCGGTTTCGGCAAAACCCTGAGCAATGAGGGTTTGCAGGTAGAGAGGCGAGCCGTCTTCGGCGAGCGCTGCTTCCTCGATGGCGGCGAGATAGGTTTGGGAATGAGTAGACAAAGTTCCGTCCTCGCCGCTTTCAATCACAAAGTTAAAGTTAATAGCGGCGTTATCATAATCTTTAAAAAAGACATTCATTAACCCTTGGTAATACTCAACTCGGGCCACGCCACGTCCAAGAGAATCAAAGTGAGTTTTGGCGGTTTCAAATTGTTCAATAGTGATGTAGACCTTTCCTAATAAAAGTTGAGCTTCTAAATTGTTTTCGTTGTTTTGAATGGCTATATCAAGGGCTTCGCGGGCGGTTTCGTAACTGTAATCATAAAAATAAGCTTGGCCAAGTTTGTAGTAAGGTTCGGAAAGAGTTGGTTCCAAGGTAGTGGCTACTTCGTATTCAGTAATGGCTAAGGGATAATAACCGCCTTCAAATAAAGTGTCGCCTTTTTGAATGCGTTCTAAATAAGAAGGGTTGTTGGAAACTTCTTCGGTAGTAGTTGTGATGTTGTCTACGGGTTCGGATAGTTCTTGTGGCTCGGAAGCATCAAAAATATTGGTCATTAAACTGGGATTGACCACTGTGCCGTAAACCACGGTGAACATGAGGAGAGTGGAAAAAACAAAGCCAACAAGGAAGTTTTTCATAAGGAGGGAGCGTGAATCATGGTGTGAGCGTGGCAGAGCGCTATGGCTAGAGCATCAGCCGCGTCATCCGGACGAGGGATTTCTTTTAATTTTAGGATAAGGGTGACCATTTTTTGCACTTCGGGTTTAGTGGCTTTGCCGTGACCCGTAACTGCGATTTTGATTTGTCCGGGATTGTATTCGTGTACAGAATACCCTGCTCGGTTTAAGGTTTGCAAGATAACCCCACGGGCTTCGGCAACTTTTAAAGCGGTAGTTACGTTTTTACTAAAAAAAAGTTCTTCAATTGCACAAACGTCAGGTTGCCATTTTTTGCAAATTTCCTCGAGGTCGGTAGCGATTTGATTTAAACGAGAAGCACTGGAAAGAGTTTTGGCTGTAGAAATATGGCCAAAATCTAAAGGGCGACAATTAGGCCCTTCGGATTCAATTATTCCAAAACCAATGGTGGCTAATCCGGGATCTATACCTAAAATTCGCATGTGGGAATTATAGCACAATCGTCGAGATAAAGTTGTTGTTGCGGCCGGCGTTTACAATGACGACTTCATGTCCTTTTTGGGCGACTTCTAGTTTGGAAAGGATTTTGGGGACCATTTCATCGGCCATAATGTCAGTGGTGATGTGCTTTTTAGAGATGTGCACTTTGTTAATTCCCCAAACAAGTTTGAGTTGGCATTCGATTTTGGGATCGTAAGTGATGGCTACCACCGGAATAGTGGGTCGGTGTTTCATGATTTGACGAGCTGTGTAACCAGTTTTGGTGATGACCACAATGGCTTTGGCTTTTATGTCTTCAGCCAGTAAGGCGGCACTTAAACTGATAGCATCGCTAACATAAACATTTTCGTCTTTGTGGGGGAGGTTTATTAAGTGTTCTTTTTTGCGAAGTTCTTTTTCTACGGCGTGAGCAACTTTGGCTAGAGTGCTAACTGCCCGAATTGGATATTTCCCAACCGAGGTTTCACCAGAAAGCATAAAAGCATCGGCGTGATCAAAAATAGCAGTTGCGGCGTCACTAACCTCGGCGCGAGTGGCGCGCGGATTAGATATCATTGATTCCAGGATTTGAGTGGCAATGATTACCGGTTTTCCGTGAATTAAACCTAAACGAACGATTTCTTTCTGGGCGATGGGGACTTTTTCGGCTGGAATCTCCAAACCTAAGTCACCGCGTGCCACCATAATCCCGTCTGCTTCTTTCATAATTCCGTCGAGGTTTTTGATAGCTTCGTGTCGTTCAATTTTTGCAATTATTTGCACCTCGGGATGGCCACGTTTGACCAACTCGGCCCGTAAGGCCTGGATGTCTTGCGCAGACTTTACAAACGAAAGTGAAACATAATCAATGTCTTGTGTAAGCCCAAACTCAAGATCTTTTAAGTCTTTGGTTGTGATAGCTTTGGCCCGAATTGTGGCGGTGGGACAATTAATTCCCTTGTTGCTTTTTAGCACTCCGCCAGTTTTGACGCGACAATTTATTTCGTGCCCTAATTTATGTGTCACTTCAACCTCTAAATACCCATCATCTAACAAAAGGCAATCACCTTTTTTAACGTCTTTGTGAAGGTCTTTGTAGGGGACGGGGATTTGGTTGTTTTTGTAAGTTTTGCGCCCGGTTACAAGTGTTATTTTTTGGGCTCTTTTTAGAATAATTCCTTCTTCGGGAAGTTGGCCCACTCTAATTTTAGGTCCTTGAAGATCCTGCATAATCGCTACTTTGTGCTTGGTTCGTTTACTAGCGGTTCGCAAATTACGACAAATTTTCTCCATATGTTCATACGAACCATGCGAAAAATTAAGCCGCGCCACATTCATGCCCGCGTTTAACATTTTTTCAATAATATCCCGATTATCCGAAGCTGGTCCGAGCGTACAAACAATCTTGGTGTTTTTTTTGAGTGTCATTTAAGGGAGGTCAAAGAAGGGCTCTTATTATAGCATGCTATGGGGTGGCTGGGAGGTCAGCGATGCGGACTAGGCGGTAATAGGGGTCATAATCTTCAACATTTTCGGCCGGGTCAGATAAGTCTGCGTAGGGATATAAGTAAGCAAATTGACTTGGGTCAAATGGAAGCCAGTCTTGTTCAGTATCTTCATCAGGGTCTTGAAGAGTAACAATTCCTAAATTTATAGCTTTTGTAAGAGATACGCCTTTATTTATAGGAATATCTGTAGCGTCATTATATTGATCTTCAGTTAAACCATGTTCTTCGAGCCTTAGGTAAGGATCTTCAGTTGTTAGTGAAACAACCATTCGTTTTCCATTATTGCTGTTGAATTCATGAACTGTGCCAATTGGTGTTCGTTCACCACAAATGCTAGTTATAAGATCACGTTGTTGTTCTTGAGTTCCATGATTTTTGATAATTTTTAGACGAGCAGAAAAAGCGTCTAATGAAGCCTCATTAATTCCTCCGCTGGTTTCTATACCAGTGATTATTCTATTGTAATCATTGGTAGAATCTTCAATTAATTTTTCGAAATTTAATTGCAAAGAAACTTCATTAGCGTCAGTGACATTAAGTGTATATTTTACAGCGATATTTTGACCCTTAGTAACTCGAAACCATAATTCTTTTTCAATGTTTAAGGTACCTCTTTCTAAAACAACTTCTTTTTTAGCTGGATCAAGGGCACTAATTAGAGTTTGTAGGGGTTGGAGATCTTCTGTAGTTGGAATTGCATCACGGATGTTTGGAGGCTCTATTTTGGCGATTTCTTTTATAATTGGCGCGGCGAGTTGGGTGATTTCTTCTGAGCTTATTTCCGCGTCATCGTCTAGTTGTTCGTCGTCCTCTGCATCATCTGTGGGGGCATCTTCTGTCAAATGAAAGCCAATAGGGTCTATCCAGTTGTAAATGATATTTATTTTTGTCCCTTCATGATTAATAGCACTTACTGTATTAATATGATCAATTAGGGCGTGTTTTTGGGGGTGGTCACTTATTAAAGCGATAGCACTATTTAAAGCTTGTAATGGAGTTTCTCGATTTTGATTTGTATTAATTGCGGTTTTAAGCTCATTAAACTTGGTTAAGATAGTTTTTTGTTCTGTAGTTGGTTCAGATTCAATGGATGCAACATGTCTAGGTGGGTCTGTCGCGGTGGTATTTATTCTGCACCAAGCTAAACTACTGGGATCGACACTATTAGTAAGTCTTCCTAGCCAAACTCCTTTATTGATGTCAAAGCTGCTGGGAATAGTGTCTAGAAAAGTTTGCATTTCGATTACTGTTTGGGCGTGGTCTGTTGAGCCATTTAAAGCGTCTGATAGGTTGTCACTAATGCTATTTATCCTTTCTGCTAATAGGTCTTGATCAAGCTGAATTTCGATTGTTCCGGGGGTAGTCGCATTTCCCTCGTTCCAAGAAAGTAGCCAAGGGATTTTGTGTTCGTCATTATCTTGGGTACCTGGAGAATTGACCAATACAGTGTTGTCACCATTTAGACCTAGTTCAGTAAGGAGTGCTGTGCGTTGTTCGCCTTCGACGCTGGTGATAGTGGAAGTTAAATCAGTAACATTTATGGAAGTAATTTGGTTGGGATTAGTTCCACCTTTAATGGCCTCTTGAATAGAAGTAAGTTGTCTTTTTCCTTGTTCAAGAGTCGCAGGGGGAAGTCCATTTGGCGCTTCTAATTCAGGATCCGTAGTTACAGCATTGTTAGAATCAACCTTGATTGTATGTGTGGTGTCATTAGGGCCAGCTACTTCTAAAATGGAATGAGTCTCGTCATTATTTGGGAAATAAGTAGCAACAAATGATTCGGCTACTCCGGTGTCAGCTTGGAGTAAACTTTGTAAGCTTTGTACTTCCGTAGGAGTGGCACTGCTGTCTCCAAGTTTTGTGACAAGAGTTTTTAGAGCTTCTCGGGCGTTTCCAAATTCTGTTGTTTCTGTGGAGATTAAGACTTTGTCTGCTTGAGTAGGCTCTATTCTAATGATGAGAGTTTTTTCGTAATTAGGATAAGTAATGATTTGATTGCCCTGGTAAAAATCCCAAAGATCCATATTATTTGCGGGAGTTTTTTCTATTAAGTCCTTGATGTTTTGAATGGCGGCTTGAATGTTTCCAGGGAAGGACTCAGTCGGAACTAGGGTTCCACCAGTAGCTGGTGTAGTGGGATATTCTGTAATACTAGCTAAGGCTTCTAGTAGAGATCTATTTAAATTTTCTATTGTTTTATTCAATTCTTCTTGATTAAGTTCTACCGTTAATCCGTCTGCGTCGTATTTTAAGAGATATGGCAGCCTATTTTCAGAATCAAATGCTAGCCCCTCGGGTGTAATACCAAGAGAGGCCGCGAATTCAGCGCGTTCTTCTTCTGGTAATTCGTTGATAAGATTGGTTAAGTCGGTGGTGGCATTTATGGGGTTGGCTGTGAGTTGAACGAGAAGAGCATCTTTGGCGGTAGTGGCTGTTTGAGCGAGAGATTCTTTTTCTAATACCGGTTGAACAGAAATAGAGCCGGCATCAGATGAAATAACTATCGTATATTCACTGCCAATTTCAGTAGAGATATCAATGGGAACATCTAATCCTAAATCAACAATTAATTCGTCTATTTGTGTAGGATTTGTATTAAGAGCCTCTTGGAGAGCAGTGGCTCCTGCTTGGACGCTAGCGCCATTTGCATGCGGGCCTTCTTCTAATTCTTTTTTAGCATTAAATATTTCGGTGTGTTCTGGGGGGATAGGAGTGGAAATGACCCGAAGAGCATTGTCTACAATGGTGATTTCCCAGTTAGTGGTATAGTCAGCGTTATGCTGGGTGTAAGGGAGGGTAGGTAAAGATGTTTTTAAGTCACTAATTACAAGGGTTTTCAAATCTTCACTGTTGATTCCTTCAATGATGGGATTAATTAGAGCAATTTTTTCTTGAATAGTGGGGTATCCGGTGCTGCGGTCTCTAGCGGTTGCTCCAGCTGTATCATTAAGTATAGCTTGGACAATAGCTTGCGCTGGTTGAGTAATATGTGTAGCAACATCTACTACTTCAGCCGTGGCCTCAGTCCCAGTGCAGGTTACTTCCCAACGTTTGTCTGGGATTCCATCTTGCTCACCAATTGTGCCACCTTTTTTACCTAGTCCAAGTTTTTCAGTAACAACATCACAAACTTTGAGGTTTGTGGCTGGTTCTAGTAAACTTGCTTCTAGTGATGTTTTTAAGATGTCTTCAGTGGAATTAGCAGTGAATTCTCCAAGTGCATCATCGTATGCAATTTGAGCCTTATTATCGATAAAATCTTTTTGGTTTGCCCCCAAAGGGAAAAGATAGCCATTAAAACGATTATTTTCTGGATCTCCTCCTGGTTTTTCGACGCGAACTTTCCAACGTTGAGCATCTGAGGTGTCTTTATAAATTACAATTTTATCTTGTTTATCAACGTAATCGATATTTCCAACTCCAAGAATGACGTTTTCGGGAGCGCTTTTTAAATAACCAACTGCATAATCCATTAGTTGTTGGAATTCTTCTTCTCCTGGGAATTGGGAGCGAAAAGCGTCTTCGATAGCTTTGCTAACTGTGTCATGGGAGTTTTCTACAGTTTTTTCGTGGGGGTCTTCTCTTTCACCAACCTTATCGGCCATGTCTTGCGGGATTGAGTCATACCCATCAGCGTCAATTTGATCTGCGGCGCGTTCATGAATATTTCCATAAACTTCCGCTCGTTCTGGGTCTTTCATTTCGACCCAACGGCCTTCGCCTTCGGCACTTGGACTAAATTTTTCTCCCATGATGAGTGATTTTTATTTTTATTATCTTTGAATTATAACATTTTTTCATCAAAAAAGCAACAAGGTGTAATTGGATAGATTGTGGAGCTTTTCTGTAGCGTTTTTTGAATAATTATTTTGTAATCACTAAACCCGTCTTGCGCGCAAGTTTTTAACCTGTTAAGGTAAAAGCATACTCACCCTAAAAACCATCCTATGAAATACAAAAAATTATCAGATTCCGAATTTTATCAACTTTGCAAAAAGCGCGGTCGTGTTGCACTTTTATCAAAACGTCAATTTGCTGCCTTGTTGCCCGAGGCAAAGCAGCGTCGGACATATCGTCGTCACGGTTGTAGTTCAATTCATGAATTTGCCGCTAAATTAGGAGGAATGAGTTATGCCAGTGTCGATAAAATTTTGAATCTTTCAGAGAAATTGAAAGATAAACCCACCTTACGTGCACAACTCGAAAGCGGTGAACAGGGTTGGAGTAAAATTGAAAAAGTTGCTTATATTGCGACACCAGCAACCGAAAAGGAGTGGGCGCAAAAGGTTGCAAATCTTCCACAAACATCTCTAGAAAAATTAGTTCAAATTAACAGGGGAGATTTCACTCTTAAGAGTGAATCCCAACCTGAAAAACGTGAACGTTTTTCATTCGAAGTTAACGAAAAAATCGCCCTTAGATTTCGCCAATTTAAACAAAAAATTGAAAAAGAGCGTGGCGAAACTTTAAGTTTCGGAGAAGTTCTCGAAGAGCTCTTTGTTGAACAATCCCAGCCAGAAAAACAAATAACCATTCAAGTTTGTCCCGAGTGCACCAAAAAGCAAGGCCGCGAAAAGACTTCTGGAGCCATGCCTGTGGCTGTTAAAAAATTAGTCAGCACTCGTCAGAATAACAAGTGTTTAAACTGCAATAGTCCAATCGAATGCTTTCATCACACCAAACGTTTTGCTATCAAACATAACCACGACCCAGATTTCATAGTCGGCCTCTGCAAAAAATGCCATAATTTGGTCCATAGCAGTTTAGTTCCTAATGAGCAGGAGCCTAACTGGCAAATACTCGAGGCACCAGACATGAACACGCTAAAATGGGCCATTGATCAAAAAGTTCTAAATTATCGATTACTTAACAGTCACGCTTTTGGCTAAATTGCGGGGCATGTCAGGATTATTTTCGCGACCAATAGCGAGATGATAGGCAAGAATTTGGATTGGAATGATGTTGACGATAGGGGAGGCATTGCCAGCATCTGGGACCTTGATCCAGTAGTCAAAAATTTCGGAATTTTCAGGAGAAACGCCAATGATATAACCGCCACGAGCTTTTATTTCCATGGCATTGCTAAGGATATCAGAGCGGGTTTCGTCATTAGCGACAATGGCGATGCATGGCACGCCTTCGGTAATGAGGGCGATTGGTCCGTGTTTGAGTTCTCCTCCCGCAAAACCTTCGGCGTGGATGTAAGAGACTTCTTGTAGTTTGATAGCTGCTTCTAGGGCCATGGGATAGTTTAGACCTTTCCCAATAATGTACATGCTTTCGACATCAACAATTTTGTCGGCTAGGGCTTTGATGTGGTCTTCGTAACGGGGATTTAACATGTCATTAATTTTACCAGCAGTGGCGGCGAGTAGTTGTTGTCCTTCGTTTAATTTTCCGGCGCAGGCATAGGCTAATAAGGTTAAAATAGCCATTTGGGAAGTAGTGGCCTTAGTAGAAGCCACGGCTTTTTCTGGGCCAGCTTTGATAGGAATAACAAGATCAGATATACGGGCCATTGTGGAGCTTTCGACATTTACAATAGAGGCAATTTTAACGCCTTTTTTCTGGGCAACTTCAATCGCTTCGAGAGTGTCCGCGGTTTCGCCACTTTGAGAAATAGAAAGTAATAAAGTTTTGTCAGTTAAAAAGTCTTGGTAACTCGCAAATTCCGAACCAAAAGTAAAATTAACGTGTTTCTTGGCAATACGAGAGAAAAGATAGGACCCGGTGAGGGCGACTTTTCCGGCAGTTCCACAGCCAATTAAAAAAGTACCACGTGCATCTTCAATTGCTTGAGCCATTCCTTCAATAAGTTCTGGTTCTTGGTTAATGGCGCGACTTAAAGTGTCTTTTTGTTCCATTATTTCCTTGAGCATAAAGTGGGCGTACTTTCCTTTTTCAGCGCTTTCAATGTCC
The DNA here is from genome assembly GCA_018659585.1 of Candidatus Peregrinibacteria bacterium. Lineage (GTDB taxonomy): Bacteria > Patescibacteriota > Gracilibacteria > UBA1369 > UBA12473 > JABJMC01. Next base: position 8,657 of record JABJMC010000023.1, on the reverse strand, counting down.
AGAGTAAGTTCAACAACCCGTTTTTCAATGGCTTCATCGGTTTTGGTGTTGAAAAAACGAATTCCTGAGTTATCGATAATTACCATTTGTTCGTCATCTAAATACATGACGCGTTTGGTGTGTTTGTAAAAGGCCGGCACATCTGAACCAAGGAAATACTCATTATCCAACGGTCCCACTCCAACGATTAACGGAGAACCAGTTCGGGCGGCGATCATTTTTTCTTCTTCTTTGTGAATGGCTAGGAAAGCATAACGTCCCTCTAGTCTTTTAACGGCTTTTTTTACGCCTTCTTCAAAACCAACCTCACTAACGTATTTTTCGATTAAATGAACAATTGTTTCGGTGTCGGTTTCGGATTTAAACTCAAAACCGTCTTTTTTAAGTTCTTCGCGGAGTTCAACGTAGTTTTCAACTATCCCGTTGTGAACGAGAGCAATATTGCCGCTGTGGCTTAAGTGTGGGTGTGCGTTTTGATCTGTTACACCGCCGTGAGTAGCCCAGCGAGAATGTCCAATTGCAAGGTGATTAATGGAGTCTAGGATTTCGGGTCTTAAGTCGTCGGCTTCGGAAATTTTGCCAATGTGTTTTTCGAGTAACAGATCGCCATTTTCGTTTTTACAAGCGACTCCCCAGGAATCATATCCTCGATATTCAAGATTTTTCAGGCCGTCAATGGCCATTTCACTAGCGTTGTTTTGGGGCCCTAAATAACCAAAAATTCCACACATAAAAAAGAGAGGTTAGAACGGAAGTGATTTTAGCTAAATTTTGCGTAAAAGGCAATCTTTTATAACTTTGGGAGTCTTGGTAAGATTGCGGGAACCTTTAGGAGTGATTACTAAAAGATCTTCGATACGAATACCGAATTTGCCGGGGAAATAAAGGCCGGGTTCAATAGTAACAACCATACCGGGTTTGAGGAGGATTTTGGATTTAGGGGCGAGGTTAGGAAATTCGTGGACTTGAAGGCCTAGACCATGCCCTAGAGAATGAAGGAAGGCTTTTTGGTGGCCGTTTTTTTGAAAGGTTTGGCGCGCTATGCGATCGATTTGACCTCCAGTTTTTCTTGGTTTGAGAGCTAAAATAGCATTTTCCTGGGCTTGAAGGACGAGATTATAGATTTTTTCTTGTTCGGAAGTGGGGGAGTTGGTGAATAACATGCGTGTCATGTCCGAAGCATAATTATTTAAAGTAACGCCCATATCGATCATAATTAAGTCTCCTTTTTTTAATTTGCGTTTAGTAGGTTCGTGATGAGGGTCAGATGTGTGAGTCCCAAAAGCAATGATTGGATCAAAGGATTTTTCGGCGTTTTGGGTAAGGGTTTCAATTTGAATTTTTTTGGCGATTTCTAGTTCGGTCACTCCTGTTTTCAAAGACCTTTTTACTGTTCTAAAAATTTGTTCATTAAGGCGTTGAGAGGCACTTATTTTGCGCAACTCAGTGGAGGATTTTTGAGCCCGTTTTTTTTCGATTTTTTGTTTGTTGTCTTGCCATTTAATTCTAGGAAATTTCTTTTTCCAGCGACTAAGGCTGTTGATTTTTAGGCTATGACCTTCGTATTCAATTAAATCTAAGCGGTGCTTTTTTATTAGTTGGGGCCAAACTTCTTTGTTTTTAATATCAAGAGCGGTAATCCCTTTAATTTTTTGAGCTTTTTCTAAATATCGACCGTCAGTTATAAGGTAAGTCTTGTTTTTAGTTTGTAAAACTCCGGCATTAGAACTTTTTAAACCGGTTAGGTAAAAAACATTGGTTAAGTCGGTGATAAGGGAGGCTTTGGCCATTAAACGTTCTTGAGGAAGTATTTGATTAAATCTTCGGCATGAGTAATTGGTTCTTTGAGACTTCGGAAAACACGGTTAATGTCGCCGCGTTTGTAGCCAAGGCCGAGTAGAGCGTGAACTGCTTCTTCGGGGACTTCCTTGGGTAAATTAGCTTTTTCAACGGCTAAATCTTTGGCAAGTGGAGCGATTTTTTCCTTAAGTTCCAAAATAATTCGTTCAGCAGTTTTTTTGCCAATTCCAGGGATTTGAGTGAGGGCATAAACGTTTTCAGAAAGAATGGCGGCCTGAATTTCTTCTAAAGGAGAAGTGAAAAGCTCGAGTGCAATTTTTGGGCCAACGCCATTAACAGAGATTAGAGTTTCAAATAAGCGGAGTTCTTCTTCTTTGGCAAATCCGTATAAACTTAAATCATCTTCGCGGACTACGGTGTGAATATGTAGTTTTAAGGGGAGGTGGTTTTCGGCTTTTTCTAAAAGATTAGTAGGGACGGAAACGCGATAACCAACGCCTTGAACGTCAATAATTAGGAATTTTTCAGATTTGGAGAGGCATTTACCAGAGAGATGAGCGATCATGATTCAGAGTTTAAGAATTGAGAGGTAAAGGATTTGTGAAAGGCGTCAAAAGTACCTTCTTTAATGTGTTTGCGAATGGTACGCATTAAGTCTAACAAAAAGTGAAGATTGTGGATAGTGAGGAGTCTGAGAGCGGTAATTTCGCTTTCCATATGAAGATGGCGAATGTAGGAAATGGTGGTTGTTTTACAGGTGGAGCATGAACAATTTTTTTGGAGTGGAGTTAGTTGTTGTTCAAATTTTTTGTTCTTAATATTATGACGACCAATGGGAGTCCAAAAAGCGCCATGGCGCGCGAGCCTGGTTGGGAGGACGCAGTCAAAAAGGTCTATGCCGCGCGCCACTCCCTCAACTAAATCTTCGGGACTACCAACACCCATTAAATAGTGAATTTTATCCTTCGGTAAATGTGGACGCACTACATCTAAAATTCGGTACATATCTTCTTTACTTTCCCCAACGCTTAATCCGCCAATTGCAATTCCAGGTAAATCTAAATTAGCCATAAATTTGGCTGATTCTTCTCTTAAATCATCGTAAATTACGCCTTGGATAATAGGGAAAAGTGCTTGCTCTGCTTGGCCATTTTTAACGCGTATTTTTTGTAGTTTTTCATGTTCTTTTTTGCAACGTAAAGCCCAATTATGTGTGCGCTCCATGGCTTTTTTAGCATATTTATGATCACAATCGCCAGGCGCACATTCATCAAAAGCCATAATAATGTCAGTGCCAAGTTTTTCTTGAATTTGGATGGCTTTTTCAGGAGTAAAGTAGTGTTTGTCACCATTTTTGTGTGAGTGAAATTCAACGCCATTATCATCAATTTTCCGACGTTCACTTAGCGAAAAAACTTGAAATCCTCCAGAATCGGTAAGGAGTGGTTTGTCCCAGCCAATCCACTTGTGTAAGCCACCAAATTCTTCAACTTGTTCGGCTCCAGGTCGTAAAGTGAGATGATAGGTATTGGCTAAAATGATTTCAGCGCCTAATTCTTCTACATCACGCATTTCGAGGGTTTTGACGCCACCTTTTGTTCCACAGGCCATAAAGTTAGGGGTTTCAAAAGAACCGTGTGGTGTTGAATATTCACCAGTGCGGGCGTTTCCATCAGTGTTTTTTAGTGTGAATTTAAACATTACGTGCACAGATTTCGCAAATAATGGTCAGCAATGGTCAGCCAAATCATGGCTTCAATAACAGGTACGGCGCGCGGTGCTAAACAAGGATCATGTCGTCCTTCAATTTTGATAGAAGCCGTCGGTTTGAGGGCTATGCGCAAAGTAATTGGTTTGCCGTTAGTTATGCCTCCGTAAATCCCAATTTCTATTTCATTGTTTTCTGAACCTTTTAAATTAACGACGTCAAAGCCAGGGCCATATTCAAACCCCATAACTGCGTTAATAGAAAGCATGGCTTTGGCTAAATCAGCCTTAAATTTGTCAAAAACGGGTTCGCCAAGGCCAATAGGACAATCAATGATTTGAGCTTCGATAGTGGCTCCTAGGGAGTCGCCGGCCTCTTTGGCGGCTAGAATGGCAGTTTTCATTTTTCCGGCGATGTCCAGGTCGGCTGCGCGGACTGAATTTTGTTCAATAACATCTAAATTTGGTTTATCGTAAGTTAAGTCTCCAATCTGTTTAGTGTAGGCTACAATTTTAGTGGTGGAGTTTTGAGCTATGACTTTTTTGGCAATGGCGGCGCCAGCAACACGCATAGCAGTCTCGCGCGCCGAGGCGCGTCCGCCGCCACGATAATCGCGGTGCCCATACTTTAACTGATAAGTTTCATCGGCGTGTCCTTTGCGAAAAGTATCTTTAATTTTGTCATAATCTTGAGAGCGTTGATCTTTGTTGAAAATAATGAGAGAAATTGGTGTGCCAGTAGTTTTTCCTTCAAACACACCAGATAAAATTTCTACTTGATCCGCTTCGTCGCGAGCGGTTGTAACGTTTGATTGTCCGGGTCGACGACGGTCTAGGTCAGGTTGGATGTCTTTTTCGGAAAGAGGGATCCCAGCGGGACAACCATCAATAACACCTCCGATTGCTTTTCCATGGGATTCGCCCCAAGTGGTTAGTCGGAATAGGTGTCCAAAAGTGTTTCCGGGCATAGTAAATTAATTTAGGCAGCCTTTTCAGCTTCTTCAGCTGGAGGTTCTTCTTTGATCGGCGTTTCATCCGCAGGAGCCTCTTCAACAGCTTCTTCTGTTGGAACTTCAGCAGGAGCTTCCTCGGCAACAGCAGCTTCTTCTGTAACCTCTTCAGGAGCTTCGTCGGCAACGGCAGTTTCTTCGGTAACCTCTTCAGGAGCTTCGTCGGCAACGGCAGTTTCTTCGGTAGGAGTCTCAGGCTCTTCGGCATTTACACCACGGTAACTTTCACGTTTTTTCTGTAGTTTTTCTTGAAGTTTAGCTTCTTCACGGTCTTCGCGTTCACGTTCTTTTTGGAGTTCAGCGTTGATTTTTTCTTCTACAGATTTGCGCTTTTTAGGAGCTTTTTCTTTGGTAGTTTGTTGCTTTTTCTCGGCTAATTTACGCGCTGCTTCGAATTTCTCGATACGTCCGGCAGTGTCCACAGTTTTCTTTTTACCAGTGTAAAAAGGGTGACATTTGGAACACAATTCCGTTGAATAACTTTCTTTAGTAGAGCCAACTTTGATTACATTCCCACAGGTACAAGTAATAGTTGCGTCTTGATGATATGTAGGATGAATTCCTGTTTTCATGATTTTTTGGAAGTTTTAGAAGTTTTACGTTTCGAAGTAGCCCTTTTTTTCTTTTTGGTCTTAGGCTTCGATTTAGCGGGGGAAGTATATTTTAAATAAACCAGTAATGCAAGCGTAAAAAAGATTATAACTCCGACGGTCATTCCAATGACTTGCACCATTTTATTTTCTTTTAAATTAAGTAAACTAGTCCGCCATTCACCGTTTTCATCAAAGATTTGTAAAGTAGAGGGGAGTAGCATATCTGCCCCAATTCGTAGTTCGGCAAATTCACCAATTAAACGACCATCTTTGGTGAACCAACGGTAAGCAATTTTTGAACTGTCACCATCTGGATCGTAAGAGGCACTGGCATCAAATACCGTAATAGTTTCGCCAGTTTCAGGGTCTATTTCTTCAGTTTGAGTATATTCAATGACTGGGCCTTGATTCTCTGGAAATTCATCATCAACGTCTAAAAGATCGTCATTATCATCATTGGAGTCAGCGTTATTTCCAATGCCATCGCCATCAGAATCAGCCCATTCTGTTTCGTCAGTAGGGAAAGCATCGTTAAAATCATCTACCCCGTCACCGTCAGTGTCTGGGTTAGTTGGGTCGGTGGCCGGGCGAGAACTAGAAGAGGAGGATCCGCCAGACCCGCTAGATCCGGATGATCCGGTGGACTCGGATTCATTAGTTGAAGATAAAATTACTTCATCTGAGCTGGTTGATTCTGAGGTCCCGGATGAAGATCCGGATGATCCGGTGAGCTCTTCTTCATCTGTTAAGCCGTCGTTGTCATCATCAGCATCAGCATTATTACCAACACCATCACCATCAGTATCTTCGGTTTCGTTTTCGTCTTGAGGAAGGTCATCTTCGTCGTCATTAGTGCCATCATTGTCATCGTCTTCATCAGCATTATCACCAATACCATCACCATCAGTATCTGCCCATTCTGTTTCATCATAAGGGAAAACATCGTTAACATCATCTACACCATCATTATCGTCATCGGGATCTTGGGTGTTTCCAGCACCGTCACCGTCAAAATCATAATCAACAGTTGTGGTTAAAACGGCATTGTTATTTTCGGGTTTATCAAAAGTGTCATCCCAAGGGTAAATAGTGGCCGAAAGAGTGTAAGTTCCGGCGGATGGAGTCCAGTCTACAAAAACAGTATCAGTATTTTGACTTAGAGCAGAAACAGCTTGATCAGTGCCGATTTGTTCGCCTGTATCAAGGTTGATAACACGAACAGAGCCCAGAATGTCGTGATCACTACTATTATGAACAGTAGCGTAAACACGAACTGTTTGGGTGTGGACAACAGTGGTGTCCGAGAGAGCTAAGTTGTCATTGGAAATCCATAGATCTTCGGCCCATACTAAAGGGACTCGCATTAATATAATGAGAGCTAAGGGGGCGATCCAGATCCATGGTCTTAGATGAAGACGCATAGGAAGAAATTTAGATTAAAGTAGGTTGTTCTGGTTCAACTTTAACCTTTTCTGGCGCTTTTGGGGAGTCTTTTTTTTCAACTGGCTTTTCAGCTTCCTTTTTTGGTGCTTTTTTGGCTTTAGATGGCTTTTCCTCTAATTCTGCTTCGGTTTGTTCGTTTTCTTCGGCTTCCTCCATTCCGATTTCGTTGCGAATAAGAGAAATAGAAGCTACGCGATCTTTTTTCTTAACCCTCATTAAATAAACACCTTGAGTGGCTCGTCCGCGTGTAGGAATTGATTTGATTTCAAGACGAATAATTTGGCCTTCCTTGGAAACCATAATAATGTCACCTTCGATATTTTCTTCTAAAACAGCAGCTCCAATAATTTTTCCGGTTTTTTCACTAAGATTGGCTGTTTTCACTCCTGATCCGCCACGAGCTTGGAAGCGGTAGCTGGATAGTGGAGTGCGTTTGCCAAGGCCATTTTCCGTAACAATTAATAAGTCAGTGCCTTCTTCGCGAACAATATCCATTTGAATTACTTCGTCCTCTGGTTTTAAACGAATTCCTCGGACTCCCATGGATGGGCGACCCATTGAACGAACATCATGTTCATCAAATTGAATACATTTTCCTTCTCGGGTAGCAATAACTACACGGTTATCACCAGAAGTTTGTTTAACCCATTCGAGTTCGTCTTCTGGGCGAAGTTTGATAGCAATAAGTCCGTTGCGTCGAACATTATGGAACTGGGCAATAGGTGTTTTCTTTACAGTTCCTTTGGAGGTTCCCATAAATAAGTATTTGCCTTCTTCTTGTTCACTAATTTTTAAGATTGCAGTGACACGTTCTTCTTTTTCGAGTTGTAGAAGGTTAACAATTGCTTGTCCCTTGGCAGTACGAGAAGTTTGCGGGATTTCGTAAGCTGGAAGTTTGAAAACACGACCTTTATTAGTGAAATAATAGAGGTCATCGTGATTTTTTACATAACGCATAATGCGAATTTCATCTTCTTCTTTAGTATTCATACCAATAATTCCTTTGCCTCCACGGTGTTGAGTGCGGAAAGAGGTTGGGGGAACACGTTTGATATAGTTTTCTTTAGTTAAAATGATTAACATTGGGCTATTTGGAATGGTGTCTTTAGCTGAGAATTCTCCAATAGCATGGGGGATTATTTCGGTACGACGTGGATCTCCATATTTTTCTTTGAGTTCAGCTAATTCGTCTTTTAAGATGTTAAGAACTCTTTGTGGATCACCTAAAATTGATTCTAATTCGGTAATTAAAGCGATTTTTTCGTTATATTCGTCTTCGATTTTTTGTTGTTCTAGGCCAGCTAGAGTTTGTAAACGCATTTCTAAAATAGCGGCGGATTGCTTGTCAGTTAGTTTGAATTTCTTTTCTAGAGCAGAGGCCGCGTCTTCTTTAGTCTTTGATTTTTTGATGGTTTCAATAACCGCATCAATATTGTTGAGAGCGATTTTTAAACCTTCTAAAATATGAGCGCGAGCCTTGGCAATGCGGAGTTCGTATTCAGTTTTGCGTGTAATAACAATTTTGCGATGAGCAATAAAGTAACTTAAAACCTCTTTTAAATTAAGAAGTCGAGGTTGGATCCCTTCAACCAAAGCAATCATGTTCATATTGAAACTAGTTTGCATGGCCGTCATTTTGTAGAGCTGATTTAAAACCTTTTTTGGATAAGAGTCTCTTTTTAGTTCAATAATAATGCGAATTTCGTCGCGACTGGATTCATCGCGGATATCAGTAATACCTACGATTTTTTTGGAGCGGACTAAATCGGCAATTTTTTCAATTAAGTTAGCTTTGTTAACCTGATAAGGTATCTCGTTAACACGAATGTGGAATTTGCCGCCTTTGCGTTCTTCGATTTCGGCTCGAGCACGCATAGCAATACCACCACGTCCATTTACATACATCGCCTTGATAGCTTCTGTATCATAAATCATTCCATAAGTTGGGAAATCAGGTCCTTTTATATATTCCATCAAATCTTCGACAGTGAGTTCCGGATCTCCAATTAAAGCAATTATTCCATCAACTAATTCTCCTAAATTATGCGGAGGAATATTAGTGGCCATTCCAACCGCAATACCCATAGTTCCATTTAAAAGGAGT
>JABJMC010000022.1 GCA_018659585.1 Candidatus Peregrinibacteria bacterium | reverse complement strand
AGAGGTATTTTTTATCTGAGAATTATGAACCTTCCTATTAAATCAGGTGAAATGAGGAGGGATGAGGAAAATAAGAGGAAGCTTTTGAGTGCTGCAAAACGCCGGGTTTTAGAATGGATTTATGGTTTTGTTGATCAATATGATTTATCGGTAGATTGGGTTTATCAATTATTTTTAAATCAAGCAGAAGCTCAATTTGAATTGGAGTTTCATAATTTTGATGATGATGAATGGGGGCCTTGGGTGGAGAGGGTTTTAAAGGTGGTGGAAAATCGTCGGTGTGGATGGTCTCATGCCTTAAAAGTAGCTATTGAAATGGAAGTTACACAGTATAGCCTTTAAGTGGTCTGGATAAAATTGTCATGCTATAATGCGCGAGCTTCTTTAAAGTAAAAAAATATGGATCTTTCAATTGTTTACGCGAACGTCCACTTCCCAAACCCGATTGTGTTGGCCTCTGGAATTCTGGGAGTGACTGGAAATTCTTTGAAAAATGTTATTGAAAATGGAGCGGGTGGTGTGACTACAAAATCCATTTGGTTAGAGGAACATTTAGGTCATCCCAACCCAACTATGATGGGGAATGAGCATTTTTTTGTGAATGCAGTGGGATTGCCGGATGCTGGGATTGAAAAAGCCAAAGATGAGATTGGAACCTATATGAATTGGTATAATTCACAAGATAAAAAAGCGCCTTTAATTGCTAGTATTGTGGCGGGGAAGATTTCAGATTTTGCGGAAATTGCGGAAAAAATTGCAGAGCTTAAGCCACACGCAATCGAAGTAAATATCTCTTGTCCAAATGTAGAGGATGAGCTTGGAAAACCATTTGCTTGCGATCGGGATCAGGCAGCGGAAGTAACTAAAATTGTAAAAAAACGAACTAATGGTGAGTATCCAATCGTGGTTAAACTTTCACCAAATGTGAATAATTTAACGGAGATTGCAAAGGCGGTTGAAGCCGCCGGGGCTGATGGAATTACAGCTTTTAATACTTTTGGCCCAGGAATGGTAATTGATATTGAAACTGCTCAGCCAGTGCTAGCAAATAAAGTTGGTGGTGTGTCTGGGCCGGGTTTAAAACCTTTAGTTGTAAAAGGAATTTTTGATCTTTATGAGGCTGTGAAAATTCCAATTATTGGAACTGGGAGTGTTTTAACAGGAAGAGATGCAATTGAATTAATGATGGCCGGAGCAACGTTAGTCGGAGTGGGCACAGCAGTTTACTACCGTGGAAATGATGTGTTTGGAAAAATTGCTCAAGAGATGGAAGAGTGGTGTGATGAAAATGATGTGAAAGACATGTCGGAAATTGTAGGTCGATCTCATAGAGTATGATTTTAGGAAATGGTGATTCTGATTTTTCAGTACCGGTTGTCGTCCGCTCCAGCGGTGGACGCAACCTATAATCTCGCGCGGCTGCTCTCTCTGTCGTTCGAGACCAAGCCAGCCGCGCTCCGATAATTACTTCAAAATCAAAACCACCATTCCCTAACACCTAAAATTATATAAGTATGCCTTGCCAATCTAAAAACGACATCCCAAAAACAGTTAAAGTCTTGGATATCAAATCTGAGAATCCGTTTGTAAAAACTTTTACGTTAGATATTTCCGTGGGGGCGCAGCCCGGACAGTTTGTGATGATTTGGATTCCGCGGTTAAATGAAAAACCTTTTTCCGTGGCTTTTGATGATGGGAATGAATTAAAAATTGCAATTGCCGCAGTAGGGGAGTTTTCGAATGCTATGCATGATTTAAAAGTTGGCGATAAAGTTGGTGTTCGGGGACCATATGGAAAACCGTTTGAATATGAAGATTCAGAACATTTAGCGGTAATTGGAGGAGGATATGGGGCGGCACCGCTTTATTTCCTCGCACATGAGGCGGTGGAGCGTGGTTGTAAAGTGGAGTTTGTGGTTGGAGCGCGCAACAAAGAAAATTTATTGTTTTTGAATCGGGCCGGGATGTTAGCGGACACAAATGTTCATGTTGCAACTGATGATGGTAGTGAGGGGCACAAAGGTTACAATGTTCCTTTACTTGAAAAATTAATGGATGAAGGGTTAAAAGTTGATCGAATGTTAACCGTGGGACCAGAAATGATGATGATCGCGGTTTCGGATTTGGCTTTAAAACATGACCTTCCGTGCCAGGTAAGTGTGGAGCGCTATATGAAGTGTGGATTTGGAGTTTGTGGGCAGTGCGTTGTTGACGAAAGCGGCATGCCAACTTGTTTAAAAGGTCCGGTCATGGATCATAAACTAGCGCGGGAACAGGTTGAATTTGGTAAATATCATCGGGATAGAGTGGGGAGGAAGCAGGAGTGGTAAAATAGCTAGCCAACTAGGTTAAAAATCGCTATTATCACGGCACACTTTAACCTAAAAAAACCATGGATTTTTCTAAAACTATTGCCGAAAAACTTTTGGATATTGAGGCAGTGAAAGTAAAGATGGATCCACCCTTTAGCTGGACTTCAGGCATTAAATCGCCGGTTTATTGCGATAACCGACGTTTAATTTCTTATCCTGAGCATCGCAAGGCGGTGGTCATGGCTTGGAAGCAATTAATTGAGGCGCGAGTTGAATCTGGAGAAATGGAAATGCCAGATGTTCTTGGAGGAACTGCTACAGCCGCGATCCCTTGGGCGGCATTTTTAGCTTATGAGATGAATTTGCCAATGGTTTATATTCGTCCACAAAAAAAAGAACATGGCGCTGGAAAGCAAATTGAAGGAGATTTAAAACCCGGACAAAAAGTTTTGATTGTGGAGGATTTAATTTCTACAGGAGGAAGTAGCGTGGCGGCTGCCGAGGCAGTTCGTGATGAAGGACAATGTGAAGTAACGGATATTTTTGCGATTGTTTCTTGGGAACTTCAAAAATCTGAGGATCGTTTTGACGCGGCTGGTTTGAGACTTACAAATTTAACTGGATTTGCGGCAATTATTGGTTTGGCAGCGGAGATTGGTTCAATAAAACCAGAGGACGAATCCGTAATTCTAGAATTCAAAAAAGATCCTCCAACTTGGGCAGAAAGGGTTGGTCTTTAATTTTTAAATATATTAATTATGAATCAAGAAGTAGATGTTTCACTTTCAGCCGTCCCAAAAGATAATAGTAATTTTGCGGACAAATTAATTGCCGCGGTTAAGAAAAAAGGGAATCCAGTGTGTGTGGGGTTGGACCCACGTTTGGGACAAATTCCAGAGTTTATTAAGAAAAAACAAATTGAGAAGTTTGGAGAAACTTTTGAGGCTGCAGCCAATTCTTTTTTGGAATTTAATATTGGAATTATTGATGCCGTGGAGGAGATTGTGCCGGTAGTTAAACCGCAAATTGCCTTTTATGAACAGTATGGGTTTAGGGGAATGTGGGCTTATGAGGAAACTTGTAAATACGCGCAGAAAAAGGGTTTAATTGTGGTGGCAGATGCCAAAAGAAATGATATTGGATCAACAGCGCAGGGTTATGCGAATACTTTTTTGGGAGAAGTAGAGTTGTTTGATGAAAAATTACCTTCTTTGGATGCGGATGCCTTAACTGTGACGCCTTACCTTGGTTACGATGGAATTAAACCGTTTGTAGAAGCTTGTCGTGAGTTTGGAAAAGGAATTTTTGTGTTAGTAAAAACTTCAAATCCTTCTTCTGGGGATTTGCAGGATCAGATGGTAAAGGAGGGCAAAATGACTAATTACGAACTGATGTCACATTTAGTGGAGAGTTGGGGATCAGATTTAGTGGGTGAATCAGGTTATAGCTCGGTTGGGGCAGTGGTTGGCGCCACTCATCCAAAACAAGCCGCAGAAATCCGTAAGTATTTGCCACAGTCGATTTTCTTAGTCCCGGGATATGGAGCACAGGGAGGTGGCGCAGCAGATGTTCGTCCTTGTTTTAACGATGATGGCCTTGGGGCGATTGTGAATTCATCTCGAGGGATAATTTTTGCAGGAAGTGATCAGGGATATGCCGAGGCGTCTCGCGCTGCAGCTTTGGAAATGATCGCGGATTTGAAAACGATTTTTTAGGCATTAATAGGTTAGGAAGGCTTGACAATTGATAGTTTTTTGTTATATTTAACTCTTAAAAAAATAATAATTCAAAATGACTCTGGATCCGACTGAGGGAGAAGAAAGAGATGCACTGCCCGAAGCAGAGGCTGAAAATCAGGTTCGTTTTGATGTTTGTGTGGTTGAGGATGAGCAGGTTGTTATGGATTTTTTAGTTCAAGTTTTAAGTGACTATTATGGCGATCGGGTTGGTGAAATCATAAAAGCGGCTACCGTTGATGAGGTCAGAAGTTTATTGGAAGAAGAAGGGCATCGGCTTTGGATAACCGATGTTACTTTGCATAGAAGAACAATTCCTTTTCAGGAAATTTTGGGTTATTTGGAGCGTCAAGAACTGAATACGGGGTGGATTATTACTTCGGCTTATGATCCAAAAGAATATATTAGTAAATTAGGACCTAGTCACGAGTCAGTAAAAATAGAGGCGGCGCATAAGCCATTTAGGGTAAAGAATTTTATGGCGAGTTTAAACGCTCTTTTGGATCACCTGGAAGGGAGAGAGCCGAGTGCTGTTAGTAAAAAAATAGAAGAGCCTGAGGAGTCTGAAGAGGATGAATTTGTTACTCCTTTTGCAAGTTGTAGTTCTTTAAAAGAATTAGTTAGAGTTTTGCCGGCCGAACCGAGTAAAGTTCTTTCGCCGGATGTTGGGGTTGAATTGCCTAAATTAATTCTTCGTGAAATGCGCCTTTTGGACAGGTATTTAGAGAGAGATTTAGATAGTGTTTTTGTGGATTGTTGGCAAGCAACTTTTCCTAGTGGAGAAGCTAGTCGGAGAAAATGTTTAGAAGGCCTTTTGGGTGAATTACATGGTTCGGGATTTGTTTTGAGTATTTGCATTCATGATGTAAAAAATATTGTGCATAAGGTTTTAATAGCTGGTTCGACTTCGGTCTTAAAAAGAGAGGCTCAAATTCGAATTAAAGATGTTTTGGCTTCGTTTGGGGAGTATTGTGAGACAGGTGATTCTAATTGTTTCTGGGAAAATCAATCTTTGATGGAAGCTATTTCCGATAATAGTGACAATTTTCCTAACCAAAAAATTGAACTTGATGATGAAGATGTTTTAATTAATTGTCCTATTGGAGGAGTGAGAAGTATTCTTCGTACTTTTTATTCTAATTTTGCGAAAGTAAAACGAATTAGTGGGAAAGATGATGCCGAGCAAGAGTTATTTATTTATCAGGATGGGAATGAGGTTGTTTTTAGAATTTCAGATAATTTAAAATCTTTTGAGGATGATCAGTTAGAAAAATTATTTGAAGAAGGTATCAAAAGCGAAGATGGGGAATTTGGGATGGGGACTGGTTTAGCTCGGACCGCTGATATTATTCAAGCTGCCGGAGGTCGAATAACTTCTTATCATCGTGTTGGTGAATCTGGGTTATGGATCCAGAAATCACCTTGTGCTGATATAGAAAAAGTTGATTCATTGGATGTGCCAATAAACCCTCCAGGTATGACAAAGGTATTTGAATTCAGGTTGCCGATTGCGGCTTAAAAATTACTCTTTAGGAGGAGTTGATATTAAAGGTAGTGTTTTACCAGCAACTAGTTTGCGTTTTTCGACAATAACTGTTCCGGCGATAGAGTTTGGGATTCCAATTCCAAGGGCGAGTTTGAGGTGCATGGGTCTCATACCTATTAATTCAGCTAAATTTGTGATGGCTTTTTCTATGACTTGCGACCTGATAGGTAAGGATGGTGTGGGGTTATTTAGGATGTTTTTGCTTGTAACTTCACTGATTTGGAAGCGGCTTAGTATTAATACGACGCAGGCCAAAGCATAACGATTAACGGCTAAATGGTTGTCGGGGTTAGGGAGTTGAAAACCTGATTGTTGAAGAAATTTGCTGGCTCTTTTCATGCTTTCAATGGCTTCTTCTCGGATTTCAGCGGAAGATGGTTTTGGTGGTTGGTCTGCGGTGACTTCGGTGGCTTGAATGGCGTTTTTTTTGGTGCGGATTCTTTCAACAAATATTTTTAGTTGATCGACAGTATCACGACAGGTAAGGCGATAATCAGGATGTTCTTGGAGAGGTTTCATAATTCTTAAAAATAGCGGCAATAGACGTTTGTTTGTTTCAGTTGGTGGAAATTTAAATTCTTGCGGATTGTCTGGGACATGCTTGAAAATTTTCATAGAAAGATCTTGTAGCATGCGAATAAGAACTTCTAGTTGTTCGGGTTCTAGGCTTTCTAAATAATCTCGTTCCGATGGTTCGAGTAATTGAGTGTCTGGTTGCCTGCGGTTCGGATACTGCTCTCTAAGCAAAGGACAAGGACTGATAATATCGGGGCGGCCTTGGGTTGGGCCAGTTTGCATGTAGTTTGATTTAATTTTGGTGAGCTAATCTAACAGATTGAGCCAATCTTGTATAGTTAATTCTTCGGCGCGGGTGTTTTCGGAGAGATTGAGTTTAGCGAATTGTTCGGAAGTGGCGTTTAGATTGCGAATTAGTTTTTTGCGTTTGTGAGCAAAGCCGCGGTGAATGAGTTCAAATAATTTGGTGAGGTCGGAATTTTTGATAAGCGATTTTCTGTGGAGATTTATTTGAAGAATAGCAGAGTCTACTTTTGGTGCGGGAGAGAAATGAGAAGGTGGGACTTTAGCGATTAATTTTGGGGTGCCAAAAAAATGAACTTGAAGGGCCAGAACACTTAGTTTTCCAGGTTTAGAACAGATTTTTTGAGCAACTTCTTTTTGGACGAGGAGGGTAAGGGATTGAGGGCGTTTTTCGGGTGGTTGTTCGCGTAAAAAATGGTTAATTAGGGGGGAAGTGATGTAATATGGAATGTTGGCCACTAATTTATATGGAGTGTTTGGAGGGTCGAAGGTTAAGGCATCTTGGTGATGAATTTTGAGATCGGTATTTGCGAATTTTTCGGTTAAAAGAGGAATGAGGCGATCATCTAATTCAATGGTTTCGACTTGCTTAGTGTGTTCCAGAAGGGCGGCAGTTAAAACACCTTTCCCGGGGCCAATTTCAATGACGTGATCAGTAGGTTGGAGATCGGCCGCGTTTAGGATTTTATGAAGAGTTCCTTTGTGAGTAAGGAAATTTTGACCGAGTGATTTTTTTGGGTGTAGTTTGACAGGATTCATTTTTTGGGGAATACGTGACCGTGAGCGGTCAATTATACAATATTTTTATAAGTTTTAAAGGATCGGTTTTGCCGCTAATAATCGAAATTTGATCTTTGGGAACGTTGAAATGTTTGCTTAGAAATTTTATTAATTCAATGTTGGCTTTGCCTTTTTCGGGTGGAGCGGCGATGCGGATTTTGAGGGTTCCGTCAGCCATTTCATCAACTAATTCAGATTTAGGGCTTTTGGGAATTACTTTGATTCGGATGTATTTAGGATCAGTTTGCGACATTCTTCAAGAATTAAAATTGAAAGGGAAAAGGCAGCGAGGACAAGCCATTCAACTATTGTTAAATGAGTAGTGTGAAGGAAGTCTTGGAAGAAGGGGAGTTCAACAAATAGCACGAGTGTAATAAGTGAGATTGAGATGGCACCAAGAAGCCAGCGGTTAGTGAAAAAACCAAGTTTAAAAATGGATTGTTTGAGGCTGCGAGAATTAAAAGCATTAACCATTTGGATCATAACGAGGATGGCAAAGGCCGCGGTAGAAGCTTTGAGATAAGTGAGGTTGTCTGCGGAAAGGGTGCTTCCCCAAGTCCAGTCATAACGGTGTAGCATCCAGAAATAGGCGGTGGTAACAATAGTACCAATAGCGAGGCCAAGATAGACAAAGTGGAGCACAAAACCGCGACGCATGAGGTGTTCTTTGCGGGGACGAGGAGGTTTATCCATAATGCCGGGCTCTGGGGGATCTACGCCCAGGGCAATAGCTGGTAAAACATCGGTGCCAAGGTCTACGGCGAGAATTAAAATAGCGGTGAGTGGGGCGGGAATCCCAAGCAAAATAGCGGTAAAAACAGTCACTAATTCACCGATATTACAGGAGAAAATATAGAAAACGAATTTTTTGAGATTTTCGTAAATAGTACGACCTTCGCGTACGGCTTTTACAATGGTGCCAAAGCTGTCGTCGGTGAGAATCATATCCGCGGCCTCTTTGGATACATCAGTGCCCGTGATACCCATAGCCACGCCAATATCAGCGCGTTTAAGGGCAGGGGCGTCGTTAACACCATCACCGGTCATGGCGACGATTTCACCGCGCCTCTTAAGGGCTTTGATGATCTTGAGTTTGTGTTCGGGACTTACGCGAGCAAACACAATATTGCCTTCGTGTTTGCGGAAAAGTCTTTCTAGTTTTTTGTCGGTCATGCGGTGCAGTTCGGCGCCGGCGACTATTAAGGGGTTTGGGCCAGTCATGCCGATTTCTTTGGCAATGGCGGCGGCGGTAATGCCGTAATCACCAGTGATCATGTACATTTCAATGCCAGCTTTTTTGGCCATTTCGACGGCGGCGTAGACTTCTTTGCGGGCGGGATCGATCATGCCGGTTAAACCGATAAAGGTCATGCCTTTTTCTACCAAAGCTTTGGAGTATTGTTTTTTCCCACGCGGGATGCCGTGGCCATCTAAAGGACGTTCGGCAAAGGCGAGGACTCGGAGGGCTTTCTCGGCCATTTGTTTGTTTTTTTCGAGGATGGCTTTGCGTTTTTTTGGAGTTAGTTTAAGGCGCCGACCGCTTTCGTAAATGTGAGTACATATTTTTAAAACTTCGTCTGGGGCTCCTTTTAAGTGGGCATGAATTTCTTTGGTGGCTCGATTTTGGTCAATAGTGGTCATCATTTTGCGGGTCGAATCAAAAGGGAGTTCATGAAGGCGTTTGAATTGTTTGAGAATTGTTTTTGGTTTAAAAGCGGTTTTTGATGCAGCAACTAATAAGCAGCCTTCGGTTGGATCACCAATTATGCGCCAGGATTTGCGGGTGCGGGATAGTTTGGCGTTGTTACATAAACAAGCTACTTCACAGAGTTTTTGGATTTCTGAATCTGGCCTGTTGGTTTCCCATTTCCCTTTTGGTTCGTAGCCTTTCCCGGTGACGGGGAAGATGTGGTTGTCAGTTAAAATTTCTACTACCGTCATTTCGTTACGCGTTAGAGTCCCGGTTTTATCAGAACAGATAACGCTGGTGGAACCCAAGGTTTCGACGGAGGAAAGTTTTTTCATTATGGAACGCTTTTTAGCCAGGCGTTGAACGCCGATGGCTAAGGCAATGGTAATGGTAGCTGGGAGTCCTTCTGGTACTGCGGCAACAGCCACAGAAGTCGCAAATAGGAATGTTTCGGCAAAAGGTTTTTCTTGCCAAATCCAGCCAGCTAACAGAAGAAATCCAGAAATAATAAGCGTTACTTTTCCTACAAAAATACCGATTTTATTGAGTTCTTTTTGAAGAGGACTTTTATCTTTTTGGGTGGTACGGGTAAGGTTGGCAATTTTACCAAATTCAGTTGCTTCTCCGGTACGGATAACCAGGGCTTTACCGTTTCCGTGAGTAACGGCTGTCCCCATAAAAGCAATATTTTCGTGTTCATCTAAGTGGAGTTCTTTTTTGTTTATGGGTTCGGTGGTTTTGAGCACCGGGACAGATTCGCCGGTGAGGGAGGACTCGTCGATATAAAGTTCGCTGGCTTCAAGTAGCCTGGAGTCAGCGGGGATAGAATCTCCCTCTGCTAATATAATGATGTCTCCAGGAACTAAGTTGGCGGCTGGAATTTCTAGAGTTTCGCCATCACGAATAACTTTGGCGTGCGGAGCCAACATGTTTTTGAGGGCTTCGAGAGCTTTTTCGGCTTTGTATTTTTGAAAGAAGCCAATAGTGGCGTTTAGAATAACAATAAATAGAATTACCGCAGCATCGGCGGTTTCACCAGCAATGCCCGCAATTAAAGCGGCAATAACAAGAATAATAACCATTAAATCCGTGAATTCTTCTAAGAACGAAACAATTAGAGGCTTTTTCTTTTTAGTAATAAAAGTATTAGGCCCATGTTCTTTTAAAAGTTTTTTAGCTTCGGATTCCGAAAGACCGTTACCTCGGGTTTTGAAGCGGCGGTAAAGTTGTTGTTCGGTTTTACGGTGCATTAAGGAGGGAGATTATTTTAGCTTGAACAGGATTGCGCTTGGCGGATGGCTTGGAGTTCCGATAGGGCAGCGGCTTGTTCAGAAGTTAAGTTATTGAGGTCAAGATAACCTTTTCCGTAAGGGCCTTCCTCGTTGTCCCAATCAATTTCTTCTTCATAAAAAGCACTCATTATAGTGCTGTTTAAGTCCTCGTAATAGGAATGCTGGTCGGAAATAAATGGATATTCATAATCATACATGCGTTCCCATGTTTCGTCTTGAAGATCTACTAAGTAGTCAATTTGATAGTTTTCGATTGAAGTTAATAAGCAATCTACTTGGTCTGTAAAGAGGGCACTATTATTTTCCATGTATTGGAAGTTTTTTTGTTCTCCCCAATTCCAATTTACCCAGTGACGTCTGGCTTTTAGTCGATCTTGTTGCCATTCGTTGTAAGTGGTTCGATCATCATAATAGTAGTAGTCATATTCTTCTTCGGAATTTTCGTCTTCTTTGGTCTCAAATTTGGCTTCAAAAGTTTTTAAATCACCGAATTTGTCTTCGAGTGTAATACGTTTTTCTTGAATGTTAGTGAGGCCTAATTTAAGTTCTGTAAGTAGAGTTTTTTGTTCGTCGGTTAGAGTTTGTTGATTAACTAAGGTATCGAATTGAGTGTTCATATCTTGAATTACTGTTTCCCAACCGGGAGCGGCATCAACAGATAAGCTGGTGAGATAAAAATAGTCTAAATGTTGCCCTTCTGGTGGTTCCGTAGTGGCAATTTTTAGGTCCATATTAAACGTGTTCAGGCACAAGAAAGTAGCAATGCTGATTACAAATACTCCTAGGAATAAATGTTTTTCCTGTAATCGTTTATTAATGTTAGTGATTAATAGCATGATTAGGGTAGCGGCTAGCCAGGCTAAGAAAATGCCACCAATTAAACGGACACGCGTTAGTCCGTAAACTTCAACATAAAGGAGGTCTCGTTTTAGAGCTGAGCTTAGCAAAGCCATTAATTCAATTACCAAAATAACGTTTAGGCCACGAAGGAATTTAGAACGATTAAGGGTTTTGGTGGTTTTGGTTTTGAGAATTACTAAATAGGCGATTATTCCTCCTAGGAAGGTGGTAGTAAGAAGTTCAGTGAATCCTTTGCGAACGTATTCAGAATAGGTTAAGTCAAAATTGGCGATGGCTTCGTGTGATCCAAAAAGATATTTTCCTTGAATGAATAGAAAGAATAAAAAGAGTAGTTCAATAGCTATGATAGGAATGACCACGTCATAAAAATTGAATAATTTGAATTCAGTGGTTTTTTTGGAAGGCTTGATTTGTAAACTTAAGCCAAAAAGTAAGCCTGCAGCAAGAAGGAGTGATAAAAACGTACGGGCAGCGGCTTCTTCTTTGATTTCGGAAATTAATTGGTCAAAAATAGGATCAGCTTGAGAGAGAAGAGAAGCGAAAAGTAAAAGTAAAAGTAAGGTTAAAAATACAGTTTTTAAAGTACGAATAATTTTGTTACTGGGGGCGTTTTTGAGTTTAAAAGATAACTTAAAAAGAACGAGAACATGTCTGACGGCTTGGAGAATACTGTGCCAAATAGCTTTTAAAATCCAAAGTCCTTCCCATTGAATTCCAGGAAGAACATATAAAAACAGCAAACTATAGAAACTTAATTGAGTTACCACGAGGTTAAAAGACTGGATAAAGGCACTTGCATGAAGAACCCCAATTAAAGCAGATACGCTGCTTAGTACCGCTAAAAAATAAACTAGGGGAGTACGTTTTTTAGCTGGGAAGGAGAGGAGTAAACCACCAATAATAGCGACTATAAAAAGACCCCAACCAACACCGGGGATAGCGCCACTGGCTTGCATTGTTTCATAAAGGAAAACATTATAAGCCAAAATTGCGATTCCAATAGTCCAGCCCATTTTTTTAGGGAAAGTAACTTTTTTGAGTTCAGAATCAGTGATTTGGTTGCGTTTGGCAAAGAAAAGATAGATTAAATAGCCAAAGCTAGCCCAGAATCCAAGAAAAAGAATTAGTTCAAGGATTTCATAGAAGAAAAAATTCATGTTGGAGGGTTAAATTTTGGGGATTACTTTAAATTGTCGTGGCGCCAGGCTTCAATATTGGCATGGTGCCCAGAAAGAAGAACATCTGGAACCTTTATTCCTTGGAATTCTTCGGGTTTTGTATAGTGAGGGTATTCTTTTTTGCGATCAAATTTAACGCAAAAAGAATCTTCTTCGGGTGAATTTTCGTTGCCAAGAACGCCTGGAATAAGGCGAGTGATGGAATCTATTAAAGTCATGACTGCTAATTCTCCTCCTGTTAAAACATAATCGCCAATGGAAATTTCAATATCTACTAAAGCATCGCGAACGCGTTGATCAATGCCTTCGTAACGACCGCAAAGCAGGATTAAGCCAGTTTGTTCATGTTTTGTGGCGAATTCTTCGGCGTGCGGTTGAGTCCAAGTTTCACCCTGCGGAGTTAAGAACACGACCGGGGCCTTTGGATTTTCTTTTTTTACACTTTTAATGGCGGCGAAAAGCGGCTGGCAAGTCATAACCATCCCGGCGCCGCCCCCATAAGGCGTATCATCTACTTTTTTGTGCTTATCCTCGGAATATTCGCGAATATCGTGTGTGTGCACCTCAATTTGGCCCTTTTTGGTAGCTTCTCCTAAGATGCTGTACTTAAAATAAGGGTTTTCTTCGAAAAAAGATGGGAAAATGGTTAGTACATCAAAACGCATGCCTGTATTTTACCGGGAAGCGACCAGGAAGGGAACCTTTTACATGTCGTAACCACACATAGGCCTTAGAGCGCGATCTATTCGTCCCTTAAAAAGTTCTCTAAAGCCAACATCAGCGCGATCAACATGCATGACGACTCCTCCTTTAATAGGCTCTACTCCCCAGGATGGATATTGGTCCTCAAGTTGATCGTGGATGCTTTGCAGTGTTTCGAAATCTGGCTCCTTAGCTTGGTCACTCATAACAACAATCCCATCGGCAACATCTGGGAAGTAAAACGTGACTTTGATGTCAAAACTATGCGGGTCAAAATCAGCGCCCATGGGTGGTTCTTGACTGGAAAGTTGAATGCCAGCGTCTTTTAAAACTTGGTACGCTAGTTTGCCAGCTTGAATGCGGGTCGCTTCTTTGTTTGACGGAGTTAATCCATTGACTAACATGCGGGCGTTATCTGGAATCTCGTCAAATTTTGTGGCCATTGCCATAGTTGACCAAGAATCACTAGCAAATTCTTTGGCCCCGTGGGCAACAGTGTGGACATTAGTAATAGCCTGACGACTTTTGTCAGCTAATTCATGGGCTTTTTGCCCTAAGTCTAATCCTAACATTTGGTGGGGTGGTTAAGGTAGGAGAGTATTTTAGCTAGTTATTTAGTAAGTCGTCAATAGCATATTTACTCGATTGGTTTTTTATGTTATAATATTAAGATAGAAATAAAAATAAATTATGTTTTCTCACAATTCTCCCCATTCTTTTATTTTTCAGAATAAACCCAAGCCTCCTCGACCTAAGCCGCCTCGGCCAGGAGCCCTGCGTCCGGTTGAAGTGTCGGAGGCTCTGGATGTTAACCTGGAAGATCAGGAGTTTTTGTCATTGGAGCCTCAGGCAAAGAAAGAAATGTTAATAGAAATTATTGAGGATCAATTAGCAGCCGGTGCTGATCAGGAGATCTTAGATTCATTAACAAGTGCCTTACACGTTGGTTATACAGTTCCGATGCAAAAAAAAGAATTGAGGCGTTTGGGTTATGCCCCAAAGCCGCAACGTCAACCTGATGAAGCGCAATGTATTGCTTATGAAAAAACTTTAAGGGAGGGATTTGATGAGGGAGTTTTTCGAACTTATGTGAATTATTTGGAGCAGTTTTCAGGGGGGGCAGAGAGACTTTTTGATCATTATGGATATTATTATTATGCAATTGATGATTTAGATTGGTTTGATGAGAAAAAGCTGATGAATTTGCAACTACAGTCTTTGCAAAATATGTTAGAAAGTGGAGACCGTAAAAAGGTTTTTAGAGCCTATAAGAAAATTCAAGATATTGGAAGGTATCCAACAAGTGGTTATGCGGGTGCTTTTACAAACCTTTTTAGTGATTTAGAAGGCTGGCGGACCTCTGGTCAAATTGATGAGTCGCTTAGAGATCGTTACCAGTTTGCTTGCGAGGCGGATGAAGTTTTTAATGAAATAGAAAAGGTGGGCAGAGCTTTAGTACGCTATGAGTCGGAAAATATTTTGGTTGGAGTTTATTTTGAAAATCTTCCACAGGGCGAAAGAGACTTAATAGATGAAGTTTTGCAAGCACAGGGCGAGGCAGTGAAATTGTATGGGGACAAAGATAATAAAGGTTCAACAGGTGAGTTGTATATAGATAATAGTACTGCTTATAAGGTTAGAGATATTGATGAAATGGATATACTTGCGGAAAGAGGGAATAATTTTGGTTTTTCAGATGTAGAATTTTATATACTTTTATTAGGTGAGCACAAGTATGGAGTAGCTGGCGAGCAACCACATGGACCAGGTATCAGAATTAGAAATCGAGAATATTTTGTGAAATTTTTGCAGACTCGAGGAATGGACATGAATCCACAAATTCGTGGTCGGATTTATATAGATTTGGCGAATAGTTTATTGCATGAAGATATTCGGGAACAAAATCCAGAGTTAGCGAATAGATTATTAAACCAAGGAATTGAATTACTAGAAACAGTTTGTGAAGATGATGGGGAAGGTTTATTTGATACCCCCCCAGAAATTAGCTTAGCTTATGCTCATTATCGACGAGCGACTTTATGGGAGTGGAATAGGGATTTGGGGAAGAGTCGAGTGGATGTAGATGGAGAGTGGCAAAAAGCTATTCAAAGGGCGTTAGAAGGGACTGCAGTACATAGTGGGAGTGAGTTTTTTACTACTCCGGATATGTATTTAGATATGTTTGAACGTTATTTAGAGAGGGCTTATTTCCCAGGGTCAAGAAGGAGATATCATAATTTAGATTCAATTGTTCCATCTAATGAAAGGGAACGAAAAGTTATAGTAGAAAGGGCGATTCAGTTTTTTGATGATTTAGAGGCGCAATTAGAGGGGATGGATGAGGAAGATGTAGCTCGCATTCGAAGTAAAATAATTGACGCTCGTTCAAATGTTGTTTGGTATTTTATGACCGTTGAAGAAACAGATAAATATTTGGCTACTCTTGAGGAGGGGCAAGAAACTTCAAAAGTGGAGGAATGGGTATTGATGGAGCAGGATGTTAAAGAAAAATGTCGGGAGGAATGGAGTACTCCAGAAGTTAGGCGAGAAACGTTGGGTAAATGGTTGGTTCCGGATGATCCTGATCTTAGAGAAGAAGTTTTGAAAAGGTATGAGAATTCGCCAATATACAGAGGGCGATATCGAGAAATCATGGATAATGGTGATCCAGAATTATATTTTGAATTAGAGAATGAAATGGCTGGGTTAAGCATGCTTTATGTTGCACAATTATTTGATACTGCCTCTCCAGCTAATGAAGTTGATTTAGATCGGGCTTTGGTTTATTACAAAGAAGCTTTGAAGGGATCTAGGAGTTTCAATTTATCTGAAATTCAGCAAATGACAGCTGTGGCGCGTTGTTATCGAATTATTAATGGGCTGGATCGTTATGATGAAAGTGATTATAGTAATTTAACTTGGAGTGGGGCCGGCGTTATGGGGCAAAAATTGGAACTAGAGGAAGATTATTTTGAGATTATGAATGCTCCGGAGAATTTGCAAGTTCTTTACATTACCCCCTTTGGGCATGGAGTGGCTGTGAACCGCTATATAAATCTTCCTTATGTTTATTGGTGGCGAGAGAAAAAAGAGGAATTACTGCAGTTAAGAACAGAGCGCAAAGAATCTTTGGCGCAGGGAACGGAGTTTTCGGATGACAAGCAGGCTAGATTAGAAGAATTACAACTTGAATTTAATGTGCAAGAAATTGGTGACATTTATAAGGTAAGAATTGATCCTGAGACTGGCCGGTTACAGGCTTTGACAGAGCCCCTTTGTGATGTTAGTGCGACAACTTTCCCTTGGGACTCAGTAAGTGCGCAATCATTGGGACTTATTGAACAAAGAAAACCTGAATATTCAGATTATTACTATTGGCGTGAGTATGCTCCACAAGGAGGAGAATGGTACGATATTCAAGATACCCAGGGAATAAATGGATACGTAAAATACGATGAAGAAACAGGGGAAGTTTATAGTGAATAAACCTGTACTCTAACGCTTACTAAACTGTGGCGCTCTTCGAGCTCGTTTGAGACCGTATTTTTTACGTTCTTTAATACGTGAGTCGCGAGTAAGAAAACCAGCTTTTTTAAGTGTTCCGCGTAATTCAGGGTCAAATTCAACCAAAGCTTTAGCAATTCCATGACGAACAGCTTCGGATTGGGAGTGCATTCCGCCACCTATTACAATTACTGAGATATCAAAGGTTTTTAGATGGCTAGTAATATTAAGCGGGGACTGAACAATGCCGTAAGTCTCTTTAACAGTTAAATATTTTTTGAAAGGTTTGCCGTTAATTACAATGCGTCCTTGTCCTTTTTCGTATAAACGAACACGCGCAATTGATGTTTTGCGTTTACCGCTAGCGTAGTGGTATTTGCCGTTAAAGGTAGGACCTTTGGCTTCAACAGTTTCTTCAGTTTTAGGCATGAAAATTAGATTTTATATGGTTCAGGATTTTGACCGGCGTGTTTGTGTTCTGGACCGGCGTAAAGATAAAGTTTATTCATGAAAAGTTTGCGGAGCTTGTTTTTGGGAAGCATTCCGTACACTGCTTTTTCTATAATTTTAGTAGGTTTCTTTTTGAGAACTTCTTTAGCAGGAGTTTCCTTGAGATTCCCAAGATATCCACTGTGGCTGCGGTACATTTTTTGATCGAGTTTTGATCCTGTTAGGACTATTTTTTCAGCGTTGATAATAACTACGTGATCACCACAGTCAACATGGCGGCTAAAAACAGCTTTGTTTTTGCCACGAAGAATGTTGGCAACCTCGGTAGCTAGTTTTCCAAGTACCATTTTTTCGGCATCAATGAGATACCATTTTGGAGTAAAGTCTTTATGTTTAGCAGCAGTCGTTAATTTCATTGGATAAGAATTTTAGGTTAGACAAGTTCAATTTGGACCATGGGAGCAGCATCTCCAGCGCGCGGTCCTAAGTGAGTAATACGAGTAAAGCCAGAGTTGCGATCAGTGTAACGTTTGGCAATCTCTTCGAGCAGTTTTCGAGAAGCATTCTCATCATAAGTAGCTGCTTTTAGAGCGCGAATAACATTGACCTTAGGCTTTTTGCCAGATTCACCAGCTTTAGCGATAGTAATAAGTTTTTCAACATAAGGAGCCACTTCTTTAGCTTTGGCTTCGGTGGTTTTAATCTTTTCGTAAAGAAGGATTGAAGTCACCAGATTTTTAAGCATAGCTTTTTGGTGGTCTGTTTGTCGTCCGAAGGAACGTCTTTTAGAGCGATGTCTCATTTTGAGTAATATTAATTAAGATTATTCAGCTGGTTCAGAACCGTCTTCGTCACCAGATAGGGTTAAGTCACGACCGTCCAAAGCATCGGCTACTTCATTAAGAGCTTTTTTACCGAATCCTCGAAGGTTGCTGAGTTTGGCTTCATTGCATTTAACAAGTTGTTCAATTGAACCAATGCCGCCGTTAATAAGTGAATTTAAAGTACGTGGGGAAAGTCCAAGAATTTCAATTGGAGTGTAAGATTCTTGAGCTGGAGTGCTAGCTTCTTCTTCGGAAGCCTTGGCTACAATCTTGTTGTAATCAGAGATGAAATCACTCTCTACTGGGATCTCATCCATATCAAATAATCCATAGTAGGATTTTAAGATATTAGCTGAGAATTTAAGCGCATCTTCAGGAGTAATTGCACCGTTAGTTTGCAATTCCATAGTGAGCTTATCGAGGTTAGTCATTTGACCAACACGAGTATATTCGGTGTCGTAACGAATACGTTTGAGCGGAGAAAAGTTAGCATCAACCTGAATAAGTCCAGCTTCGTCATTTTTTTGCAGTTGAGTCGGTAAATATCCAACTCCTTTATCCACGTAAAGTTCCATTTCAATAGAAGCTGACTTGTTGTCTAAGCTAGTAATGTAAAGATCAGGATTGAGAACAGTAACATCACTTGAGCAATCAAAATCTTTAGCAAAAACATCACCAGGACCAGATTTTTTAAGCTTAATGGTGCTTTTTTCTTTAGTTTCTTTCTTTAATTCTACTTGTTTGAGATTAAGGATAATGTCGAGAACACTGTCTTTAACCCCTTTTAGAGTGCTGTATTCGTGTGAAACTCCTTTGATTTTCACTCCAGAAATAGCAGCCCCAGGCAGTGAAGACAAAAGTACGCGGCGAAGAGCGTTACCAAGAGTCATTCCGTACCCTGGAGGAAGTGGTGCAATAGTGAAGATAACATGATTGTCTCCTAGTACCTTAGGTACAATCTTAGGGAGACCGATTTCTTCCTGGATGATATGCATTTTTAAAGGGTTACTTAGAATAGAATTCAACGATGAGCTGACTATCGATGCTTTGTTCTAGCTCATCTTTGGCAGGGATAGATAAAACTTCTATGGTTAGGGTTTTAGCTTCAACCTTAAGCCAAGAAGGCGGTTTAATTTTAGTTTTTCCACCTTTTAGATCAGCAAAAAGTGGGCTATTAGCGCTTCTTTTGCGAATTTCAATTTTGTCGCCAATGCGAACTTGAATTGAAGGAACAGTCACGCGGGTGCCATTTACATTAATAAGTCCGTGACTTGCCATTTGTCGGCATTGAGCGCGAGTGATTCCAAATCCAGCGCGGAAAAGTAAATTATCTAAACGGATTTCTAGTAGGCGAAGTAATTGTTCACCAGTTACTTCTGGGGAACGATCAGCTTTGGAATAATAACGTCGAAATTGTTTTTCGTTTACTCCAAACATAAAGCGAGCCATTTGTTTAGCATCAAGTTGTTTGGCGTATTCAGATTTTTTCTTAAAGCGGCCTTGACCGTGCATTCCAGGAGGATAATTACGTTTTCCTAGAATTTTGTCGAATTTATCGGAGCCGTAAATATTGGTTCCAAATCGGCGGCAGTGTCGGGCCCGAGGGCCAATATAACGAGACATATTAGATATAAGGTTAATTAAACTCTTCGAGGGCGGCGTTTTCGGCAGCCATTGTGTGGGAGAGGTGTAACATCGCTAATAGAAAGAATTTCAAGTCCACCAGCGATAAGTCCGCGGATAGCTTGCTCTCTTCCGTTACCAATTCCTTTTACGCAAACGTGAACACGTTCCATGCCGTAAGCCTTTGCTTTTTCAGCGGCATTTTCAGCGGCAATTTGGGCGGCGTAAGGAGTTGATTTTTTAGTTCCCTTAAACCCGCTAGAGCCAGAAGAACTCCAAGCAACAACATCACCGTTAGGACCAGCAACAGTAACAATAGTGTTATTAGATCCAGCGTGGATGTTGACGCGTCCTTCAGGAATATTACGGCGTTTGCGGCTAACTTTTTTCTTAATGGTTTTTTTCTTGTCGGCCATGATTAAAATTAAGGGTTATTTTTTGAGGTCTTTACGTTTACCGCTACCAACTCCGACTTTTTTCTTGCCACGGAGAGTGCGAGCATTAGTTTGAGTTTTTTGTCCTCGGGAAGGGAGTCTTCGACGATGACGAAAGCCTCGATAAGAACCAATGTCTTGAAGACGTTTGATGTCTAAGGTTTTTTTGCGACGAAGATCGCCTTCGTTAGGAATCTTTTCAATGGCATCTCTTAGTTTTTTCTCTTCAGACTCATTTAAATCCTTAACCTTAGTATCGAAATTGATATTTAGGTCATTAAGGATTTTACGACTAAGAGAACGACCAATCCCATAAATATAGGTGAGGCCGATTTCTACACGTTTAGTGGCGGGGAGTGTGACTCCAGCAATACGAATCATAGTAAATAAGGGTTAGCCTTGTCGTTGTTTATGTTTTTTCTTAGACGGACAAATGACACGAACCACGCGTTTTCTAGTAACGATTTGGCATTTTGGACAGATCTTTTTAACGGAAGCGCGAACTTTCATATCATTTTAGGGTTTAAGATTCTTGAGAGGTTTCGGAGGATTCTTCGGAAGCATCTTCGGAAGTAGCTTCGGAAGTAGCTTCAGTTTCAGTAGTAGCTCCTTCCTCAGTAGTAGCTTCAGCCTCAGCTTTGATTTCCTCCTCAGTTTTTCTTTTAGGAGCGCCTTTGTGGCGGTAAACGATACGTCCTTTAGTAAGGTCGTAAGGAGTTAATTCAATTGTGACGTGGTCACCAGGGATGATGCGAATGTAGTGAATGCGCATTTTTCCGGAAAGGTGACAAAGGACAGTGTGATCACTAGGATAATTAGGATCATTGAGCCGCACGCGGAAGGTCGTATTTGGTAAACATTCATTTACGATTCCGTCAATTTGAATTACTTGTTTAGCCATAGACTCCTGTTAAAGCTATAGGATTCTACAGGATAGGTTTAGGGGAAGCAAGGTTTTT
The DNA here is from genome assembly GCA_018659585.1 of Candidatus Peregrinibacteria bacterium. Taxonomy (GTDB): domain Bacteria; phylum Patescibacteriota; class Gracilibacteria; order UBA1369; family UBA12473; genus JABJMC01. The sequence goes on along the minus strand of JABJMC010000022.1, from coordinate 54,222 downwards.
TCCAAAGTTTTTTTAAGGGGTGTGTCAAGAAGCCCTAATAGGTTTGGGCGGGGTTTTTGTCAAAAGATTTTGAAACTTTAGTCAGAGTTAGCGGTTGATGTTTTGTTATAAACACCAGTTCCAATGGTGGTTTGAAGGGTTACTTCTGGGGTTTCTCCTAGAACATTGTCAGCTACATAAGTAGCTTTGATCATAATTGTAACCTTGGGTTGAACCTGAACACTTTCAATTACAGCGGAACTGTCTTCGGCAAAGCCCTTGTAAGGGTCTTCGAGAGGGGAGATGTAAAAGTAAAGTTCTTCGATGTTGATGTTAGAAGGAGTGAGAGGTACAAAATCATCATTATCTCGATTGAGATCGTTACGATCAGTGGCCAGAGGGTGGTTGTCTACTCCGGTACAAGTAAAAATAGGTTCAGTGGCACATGCCCAGGTATCTATTAAACCATTGGCATCAGTATCGGTTCCTTCCATTATCACCATGGCAATAGCTTTGTTTCCATCTGAATCGTCTTCAGTTACAAAAAAGGTGCGTTCGGTACCAGTTTTATCAATTAAATAAAGTTCAGTGGTTTCGTGATAATCAATGGTGTCAGAACAGGTAAGTGTGCCTCCACAGAAAGCATTGGCTTCGGCATCAGTCTCACTAGCACTAGAGGGGTTGATACCAATTTCACTGGTACCACTAAAAAATTTAGCGTGATAGGAACCATAGTTGTCCCCATAAGTGGAATTTCCGGCGTAAGAATCAATCGAAGGATCGATGGTTTGTTCTAATAAACGACTATTATACTCCTCGTAATCAATGGCAGAATCTTGGATTGTTTTGGAAATTCGTTCGATAACAGCTTGAGTTTCGGTGAAAAGGTATTCCTCCATTTCGGCTTCACGGCTCATTTTGGAAACATTGCTTAGCAAAATAACCCCCATAGTGGCGAGAATGGCAAAAAGTGACATGGCCACAATGAGCTCAATAATGGTGAGGGCTGGTTTTTTGGAATTTTTTGGGAGGTGTTTCATGCGAGTACTTTACTATAAAAAACTAAATAAGCGAAGCCCCCCGACGGTGTCGGGGAGCGTGAATCGCTTTGTTCTTTCAGCGTTTTTAGCGCACTAGCCACTGGACGATCTCCGGCAGGACCTCCGTGAGGAAGTAGCCGTTGATGGCTGCGAGGGGCGCCCACACGTGGACCCCGAAGCAGATGGTTTGCATGATGATCACGGGCATGACCAGCCAGCGGCGGCTCTTGTAGTGGTCCAGGTAGTAGGCGAAGACGCCGCATTTGCCGATGAATACGAACAAGATGATCATCTTCAGGTAGATCATGTCGTAGGGTTTGAGAAGCCACCAGCCGAGAAGGAGCAATACAATAGGCACTGTATTCTCGTTGTAGTGTGAAGGAACAAAGCGACCTGGGACCAACCAGGTAACTCATTCTCCACTTTGGGAATGGTTCCTGGTTAGGAGCCAAAGGAGTATTATTTTACGTTAAATAGCGAAAAAGTCAACCCCTTATAAAGTGAATTGGTAAATTGAGTAGTTTGTAGCCTTTTAAGCCGTCAAAATTTCATGTCCATTCTCTGTTACCAGAACAGTGTGTTCCCACTGGCAACCCCAGGATCCGTCGCGGGTGGCAATGGTCCAGCGGTCATCTAAGGTTTGGATAAATCGTTCACCAGCGGTCACAATTGGTTCAATCGCAAAGGTCATACCAGGTTTAAGAGCAATGCCAGTGCCTTTTTTGCCGTAATTGAGAATGGTTGGTTCTTCGTGGAGGGAATAACCCACACCGTGCCCCGTAAGTTCGTGAACAACTGAAAAGCCAGCGTTTTCGACTGTTTTTTGAATAATATGACTTAAATCACCGACTTTTGTGCCGGGTTTGACCAGGCGGATGGCGAGGTTAAGAGCTTTTTTGGTGGCGGCGCTTAGGTTGCGGGTTGTAGCCGAAGCGGCTTCTTCGCCGCCAGCCACAACACTAATGGCTGCATCAGTATAAAGATCATCCAAAATGCACCCACAGTCGATTTTTACTAGATCGCCTTTTTGGAAAGGTTTGTCCGTGGGAATGGCGTGTACTAAATGATCATTAGCCGCAATACAACAAATATTTGGATAACCTTTATAACCGCTAAAACCAGGTGTTACTTGGTATTTTTCAAATAATTCAGCGGCTCGGTATTCAACATCAAGTGGAGTAGCACCAGGTTCAACTAGGGTTCCAAGTTCGCGTAAGATTGATCCCAAAATTTTACCTCCCTGACGCATGGATTCGATTTCGGCTGGTGTTTTTAAGGTAAGAGCTCCCATAAAAGTTAGTTAGAAACTCCAAATAAAGGATCAAGAACAGCAAAAGCATCTTGGTTTACAACTTCAATGTCTTGTTCACCATTAATTTCAATAATTTTATCCATTTCGCGGTACATATTAATGGCTGGAACAGTTTCGTTTTCATAAGCATCCAAGCGAGTCCGAATAGCATCCATGTTAGCGTCGTCTTGGCGGGTTTCTAGTTCACCACCACATTCTTCGCAGGATTCTTTGTCGTATTTGGCTGGGTAAATAGCCTTACATTTAGCACACATCCGACGAGAAGTAAGACGGAAAATAGCAGTCTTTTCACCAATTTCAATTAGTACACCGCTAAATTCACGATTAAGTTTTTTCATTAAAGCATTAAAGCTTTCTGCTTGTTCCATTTTTCGAGGAATCCCATCAAATAAAACAGATTTTCCTTCTTCTAAATTATTCATGAAGTTTTCAATAATCTCCATCACCACCTCGTTAGGGACTAAGTGTCCAGCTTCGATAATGGATTTAATTTTCCGGCCTAATTCGGAGTCTAGAGCGGCGAGTTTGCGTAGTTCATCACCAGTTACAAAAGGTGTAAGCCCGTAACGTTCAGTAAAAAACTTTCCTTGCGTGCCTTTACCAGAACCCTGGCGGCCAAAAAGGACGAGATCCATAGGGAATTTGTTTAATGATTTTTTAATTAAATCGATCGTAGTGGTGAGAAAGTAGCTGCGCATTTACTTGACGAATAAGGTCAAGTACCACCCCAACCACGATAATTAATCCAGCTCCACTAACGATAAGAGGAATGCTTCCGGTAGTAGTCCCTTGCATTACTTGTTGAATAAGCATGGGCGCAATAGCAATAGAAGCTAAGAAAACACCTCCCCATAAGTTTAAGTAACTGGATGTTTTAGCAATATATTCAGCAGTTTCTTTTCCAGGTCTAATTCCAGGAATAAATCCACCTCGTTTTTGAATACTTTCGGCCACGTTTTCGGGATTGAAAGTAATAGATACGTAGAAGTAGGTAAATCCAATAATTAAAAGGAAGAAGAAAACTAAATAAAGCGCACTTTGGCTTTGGAAATAAGTGATAAAGAAATCACCAATAGCTTGTAGCCAAGCAGATTCAGCGTTGACCAGGAATTGTCCCATAACAGATGGGAATGTGACCATGGAAACCGCAAAGATGATAGGAATCATTCCAGCTTGGTTAACACGCATAGGAAGCATAGCTTGTTCGCCTCGATTTGATCTACCCCGCCCAGCATAGGTAATAGGGATTCGCCGCTGTCCTTCGGTCACCAGAATAACAACAATTATAAAGAAAATAGTAAGTAGAACCATTCCTACAAAAGGAATAAGTTTTTGGATGTCTTGTTCAGCCAAGGCCATAGTAGAGCCGAGAATAGATGGAACTCCGGCCATAATTCCTCCAAAAATAAGGAGAGAAATACCATTTCCAATTCCTTTTTCCGTGATTAATTCTCCAAGCCACATCAGAAGAACTGTTCCCGCAGAAACAGTAATCATAATAGGAAGAATAACACTTGGGTCAGCAATGTCTTGAATAATTGGCACTGGAGCGGAAGCATTGATCAAACTGATCATTCCGTATGATTGCAAGAAAGCAATCGGGAAGGTAAGCCATCTCGTGATTTGATTAATCTTTTGACGTCCATCAGCTCCTTCTTTGGACATAGCTTCTAATCTTGGTGAAATTACCGTCATAAGTTGCATAATGATAGAAGCATTAATGTAAGGAGAAAGACCCATTAAAACAATGGAGAAATTCTCGGCACTTCCACCAGTTAGTAAACTAAAAGCTCCTAATAATTTATTTTTTTCAAAAACAGTTTGTAGGGCATCTAAGTCAACTCCCGGAATCGTAATATGAGTAAGTAAACGGAAAACAGTTAAGATAAAGAGCGTAAAAAGAATTTTTTTACGTAGATCTTTTGAGTGCCAAATTTGGGCGATATATTTGAACATAAGAGGAGGGTTTAAGCTTCAGCTTTTGAGCCAGGTTGCTCAATTTTACCACCAGCTTTGGTGATTTTTTCGGCAGCTGTTTTAGATACCTTGTCTACTTGAATAGTTAAGGCAATTTTAAGTTCTCCAACTCCCAAAATTTTCACTGGTCTTTTGGTAGAACGAATAATACGTTTAGCAGCTAGAGTTTCAAGAGATACGGTTTCGTTAGCTTTGAAATTATCGTTTAGAACACTAACATTTACTGGTAAATATTCTTTACGGCAAGGATTTTTGAAACCACCTAACTTAGGCATTCTCATGTATAGAGGAGTTTGCCCTCCTTCGAAACCTGGACGACGACGTCCTCCAGCTCGAGCAGTTTGACCATTCATGCCTTTTCCACAGTAAGTTCCGAGTCCAGAACCATTACCACGGCCAACGCGTTTTTTTGCTTTTCGGCTTTTCGGAGCTGGTTTGAGTTCGTGAAGTTTCATGATTAATTAGTTGTAAGATTATTTTTTAGGAGCCGGCTTTGGTGGCATTGGTGGTTTTGATGCTGGCTTTTTAGCAGGAGGTGCTTCAGTTTTAGCTTCAGGTTTTTTCTCGTCTTCTTTTTTGAATTCATTTTCAGGTCTGGCTCGAAGAGCTTTTAGAGCTTCGATAGTAGCCTTGGAGTTATTGAGTTTATTAGGAGAACCAAGTGTTTTACTTAAAATGTTTTTAACACCAGAAAGTTCAATAATACGACGAGTGGCACCTCCAGCAATAATTCCGGTACCAGGACCAGCGGGAATAAGTAGGATTTTTGAAGCTTTGAATTTGCTTTGAATCCGGTGGGGGATAGTGTCGTCTTTGGTAATTGGAACGATAATAAGATTTTGTTTCGCCTTGGTAACAGCTTTTTTAATAGCTCCAACCACTTCATTAGACTTAGCAACACCGACGCCAACTTTTCCTTTTCGATTTCCAATAGCAACAGTGGCGCGGAAACGTAATCTTCGTCCACCTTTAACAACACGAGTTACACGATCAAGTTGAATAACTTCTTCATCATATTCTTTGGGCTCTTGTTTCCGTGGCCCGCGATTGCGTCTTTGAGGTTTTGCCATAGTAGGTTAGTTAGTTTAGAACTTAAGTCCAGTTTCTCGAGCGCTGTCAGCAATTGCTTGAACGCGTCCGTGATATTTGTAGCCATTTCTATCAAACACACAGGTACTAATTTTCATTTCTAGTGCTTTTTTGGCGAGTTCTTCGCCAACAGCTTTAGCACGTTCAATTTTAGAACCTTTTGTATTTTTAAGATCAGAGACAGTAATTAAGGTTTTTCCAGTAACGTCATCAACCAGGGAAGCGTAAGTGGATCGTAGGCTACGATTAACCACCAAGCGAGGCCTTTCCGCAGTGCCACTTAATTTGGCGCGGATTTTTTGGTGACGTCTTTTTCGGAGAATTTCTTTGCGTTGCATGATTTAATAGTTATTAAGCAGTTTTAGCGGCAGTCTTACCGGCCTTACGGTGAATATGTTCGTCTAAGTATTTAACTCCTTTCCCTTTGTAAGGTTCAGGTTTACGGAAGCTGCGAATCTCAGCGGCAGTTTGTCCGACAAGTTGTTTATCAATACCAGAAACAATAAGAATGTTTTTCTTTTCTTCATCAGTTTTGAGCTCGATTCCTTCAGGGATTTCGTATTCAATTGGATGAGAATATCCTAAACTTAAATTAAGTTTTTTGCCTTGAATTTGAAAGCGATATCCCACACCATTAACCTCTAGTTTTTTGATGAATCCTTCGGAAACACCAGTGGCCATGTTAGATATTAGGCTGCGGGTTAGTCCGTGTAGACTTTTGTGTTCACGACTATCACCTGGCCTTTTAACAGTAATTATTGATTCTTCAATAATGATCTTCATTTCAGGGTTTGGAGACATTTGGAGTTCTCCTTTAGAGCCCTTGATAGTAAGGATGCCGTTTTCATAAGTAGCAGTGACGCCACTTGGCAGAGTAATAGGTTGTTTTCCGACTCGAGACATTAAATTTAAGGTTAATAGATTTCGCAAAGTAATTCGCCTCCGACTTTACTTCTTTTAGCGGTTTTGTTGCTGATAATTCCTTGAGGCGTAGAAAGAATAGCCATCCCTAGGCCATTTAAAACAGTAGGGACTTCTTTGGCTTTTACATAAATTCGTTGACCAGGCTTAGATACACGTTTGATATTTAATGGGTGAGGACGTTTTTTAAGAACTACGTGAATTTCTTGAAATTTTCCGGAAGTGTCGATGTTTACTTCGTCTAAATATTCATTTTTAACCATTACTTGAAGCATATTGTGCTTCATTTTGGAGTAAGGCATGCGTACTTCTTTGTGACCAGCAGCGTCAGCATTTCTTAGACGAGTGAGCATGTCAGCGATGGGATCGGTGTTCATGTTGTATTAATTAGAGTTGATTATTACCAAGAGGATTTTCTAACGCCCATTACTAGGCCGTTGCTAGCTAATTTGCGGAAGCAAATGCGGCAGAGGCCAAAGCGTCTCATGTAACTGCCGATTCTTCCACAGTTACCACAGCGATTATAAATTCTCGTAGGGTGCTTAGGTTTTTTTCCAGCTTTTAAAGCATTTAAGTGTTGCTTTTGCTTTCTAGCACATTTGACGACGAGGGCTTTGCGAGCCATAAAAGATAAGGTTATTGACTTTCTTTAGGTTGATTCTTAAAAGGGAACCCAAGATTTTTTAATAATTTGTAAGCGGAAACATTGTCTTTAGCAGTAGTGCTAATAGTAATTTGTAATCCGTGATTACGAGTGACATTATCGGGATTCACTTCTGGGAAAACAGTAACTTCTTTGATTCCAAGAGTGTAATTCCCGTGGCCATCAAAGCCATTAGCAGAAATTCCACGGAAGTCTCTAATACGAGGGAGAGCAACACCTACTAAGCGAGTTAAAAATTCATACATTCTTTTTCCGCGTAGGGTTACAACTACACCAACCGGGTCTCCTTCTCTTAATTTAAAGTTAGAAACAGCTAAGCGAGATTTTGTAACAACGGGTTTTTGACCAGTTAAAGCAGAGATGTTTTCGATTACTTGATCGTAATTTTTGTCGCCTCGGCGAACATAGCTACCAATTCCCACGTTAATGTTTACTTTGGTAATTTGTGGAGTGGCATGGTCGTTTTTGATCCCAAGATCAGTCTTTAGATTTGGGAGAACTTTTTTATAAAGTGTTTTCATAATTATTTACGATTTTTTACTAGTGGTAGGAGCTTTATCAAGAGATTCTTGGCATTTTTTACAAATGCGTTGTTTTTTCTTATTCTTGAGAATGGTGTAACCAACACGAGTTGGTTTAGTGCATTGTGGGCAAAGTACTTTTACGTTCGAGACATGAATAGGTGCTTCGTAGGTAATGATTTCTCCGGCTCGGGAAGTAGTTTTTTTGATGTGCTTTTTTTGCATGTTTACTTTTTCAACCACAATTTTTTTAGTTTTTTGAAAGGTGCGCATGACTTTACCAGTCGCATTGCGATTTTTTCCAGCTGTTACCAATATTTTATCTCCAGTTTTAACTTTCATGTTAGATTACGTCAGGGGCTAAAGAAATAATTTTTTGGAATCCTTTGTCACGGAGCTCACGAGCTACTGGACCAAAAACACGGGTTCCTTTTGGTTGATTCTCTTTACTTACAATTACAACGGCATTGTCATCGAAACGAACACTTGAGCCATCTTTTCTTTGCATTGCTTTTCGTTGACGGACAACAACAGCTCGTTCTACGGATTTTTTCTTAACAATTCCGTTAGGTGAAGCTTCTTTTACAGAGACAACGATGAGGTCTCCGATACGAGCATAGCGACGTTTGGATCCACCGAGGACTTTGATACACATAACCTCTTTGGCTCCGGTGTTGTCAGCGACTTTTAGGCGTGTTTGCGTCTGAATCATGGTTTATTGGGTTGGTTCATTAGAAGGCTTAACGATGGTCCATCTTTTTAACTTAGAAAGAGGACGAGATTCATAAATAGTGACTTTATCACCAATTTTGTGAGTGTTTTCTGGGTCGTGTGCGTGGAACTTATTAGATACACGGTAACGTTTTTTGTATTTGGCATGAGTTCGATAGCTATCAACACGAACCACAATGGTTTTGTCTTTAGCTGTTACTACGAATCCGGTTTTGCTACGCATGATTTAAAAGGTTATTTTTCTTGAGGTTGCTCTTTTTGTAGAGCATTCATTGTAGTTAGAATTTGAGCGACATAACGCTTGTTTTGGGTAATGACATGAGATTTCTTATCTTGATTCATTTGGACTGAAAGTTTGGTAGAAAGCCATTCTCGACGAGCTTTTTTAAGTTCAGCCCCGAGGTCTTTTAAGTTGAGTTTTTTGAGGTCAGCTAGAGGAAGCATAATTAGATAGTTTCTTGAGTAACAAATTTCGTTTTAACAGGAAGTTTGTGGCCAGCTAAACGCATGGCTTCACGGGCAACTGGTTCAGGAACACCGTCAAGTTCAAAGAGAATCATGCCGGGTTTTACACGGAAAGCGTAGTGATCAACAGTCCCTTTCCCAGATCCCATAGGAACCTCGGCTCCTTTTCTAGTAACGGGAGTGTGTGGGAATATGCGAATCCATATTTTTCCACCACGTTTAATGTAACGAGTCATAGAACGACGAGCGGCCTCGATTTGACGAGAAGTAACTTCGCTCATGGTCATTGCTTTTAATCCATAGGATCCAAAGCATACGCGATCATTTCCTTTAGTCTTGCCACCGAACTGTCCTCGTCGGCGGAAAGTTTTCCGATATTTCATCTTTTTAGGTAAAAGCATGGGAAAAAATTATTTAGTTTCCGGTTTAATAGATTCAGAGACCATTTCAGAGAGTTTATTGAAAACTTCTCCTTTATATATCCAAACTTTAACACCGATTGTTCCGTAAGTGGTCCAAGCCGGGAAAAAGCCATAATCAATGTCAGCGCGCAAAGTGTGTAGAGGAATTTTTCCTTCAGTGAAGGTTTCGGAGCGGGCAATTTCTACACCATTTAAACGACCTTTGATTCCAATTTTAATTCCTTTAGCCCCAGATTCAATTGCTCTTTGAATAGAAGTTTTAACAGCACGACGGTAAGAAACACGTCGGGTTAATTGACGAGCGATGTTTTCAGCTACAAGGTAGGCATCAAGGTCAGGATTTTTAATCTCTTTAACAGTGACATTAAAACGTTGTGGTTTAAATCGCTTTTCAAGCGTTTTCTGGAATTTTTCAATCCCTTCTCCTTGTCGACCAATAATTGCTCCTGGTCTTGAAGTGTGAAGAATTAGGCTAGTATTATTGGCGTCACGTAAGATTTCTACTTTAGAAATATGTCCGTCTTTGAAATACTCTTTAATAAATGTTCGAATCTTAAGATCTTGGTGCAAAAGTTTTTTATAACGATGCTTCCCAGCGAACCAGTTCGATTCCCACGTTTGAATTATTCCGATGCGTAAGCTTTTTGGATTAACTTTTTGTCCCATAGAGAAGGGGAGTGATTAAATTAAGATTTTTTAGATTCAGTAGGTTCAGTAGGTTTTTTAGGGGTCTCAGTCTTGGGCTCTTCCTTTTTGGCGGCCACTTTCTTTTTCGGTTCTTCAACTTTGCCGGAGGATTCGATTTTCACAGTAACGTGACTAGTTCTTTTTAAGATTGGATGAGCGCGTCCACGAGAGACTGATTGCCAACGTTTGTAAGTTGGACCTTGAGTGACAATAATTTCTTTAATTACGAGAGAAGTTGGATCTTGTTTAAAATTGTTTTCAGCATTTTTGCCGGCGGATTGCACTACTTTATATAGAGTGGCAGCCGCTTTTTTTGGAGTAAATTTAAGAATTTCGAGAGCCTCGTTTACAGATTTTTTACGAATCATAGCCGCCACGAGGCTTAGCTTTTTAGGAGAGATCCGAGTTCTTCTTAGATGTGCAATCATTTAAGTGTAAGTTATTTAGCTAGTCTACCACCGTGACTTCTGAATTTGCGAGTTGGAGAGAATTCTCCGAGGCGATGACCAACCATTTGTTCAGTGACAAAGACAGGGATGTGTTGTTTTCCATTGTGGACTGCAATAGTGTGCCCAACAAATTCTGGAGCAATAACACTATCTCGAGCCCAGGTCTTAATGACCTTTTTTTGGTTATTTTCGTTTTGAAGCATGATTTTTTTGATCAGCTTCGGATCAACGTATGGACCTTTTTTAGAACTTCGAGACATATTTAATTAGCTTTTAATAAGGTTTCTGCCTTTACGATCGCGAAGGCGATACATATTGGTTTTTTTACGCTTTCTGGTTTTAACACCAAGCGCTGGTAGGCCCCAAGGAGTTTTTGGATGTTTTAACCCAATTGGATTACTTCCTTCTCCTCCTCCATGGGGGTGATCACAAGGATTCATAACCTTACCACGGACTTGAGGGCGTTTACCTTTATGACGATTACGACCAGCTTTACCGATTTTAATATTACTAAATTCGGCATTACTGACAGAACCAATAGTGGCAAAAGCGTGTTTGTGCACAAGACGCACTTCTCCAGAAGGCAATTGGACTTGAGCCATTTTGCTTTCCAGGGAAATAAGTTTTGCGGACGCTCCAGCAGAACGAACGATTTGACCACCTTTACCAGGTGTTAATTCAATATTGTAAATACTGAAACCAACTGGGATGTTTTCAACGTGAAGACGATTACCAGTTTTAATCTTAGTTTGAGGAGCAGTTAAAATTCGATCATCAACCTTGATTTTGTCGGGAGCGATATGGTAGCGCTTGTCACCGTTTTTATAGAAAACCAACATAATATAAGCATTTCGATTAGGATCGTATTCAATCGTAGCTACACGTCCTTCAATATTAAGATTCTTAGTTCGATCAAAATCTATTTGGCGGTAATGAGATTTAGCTCCTCCTCCTCGGTGACGAACAGTAATTCGTCCTTGGCTATTACGACCAGAACTTCGTTTTTTTGATTTAACGAGAGATTTTAGAGGTTTGTTGGTAGTCACCTCTTCGAAGGTGGAAACACTCATTTGTCGTCTGCCGGGAGTTGTAGCTTTAACTTTGCGTACTGCCATTTGAAATTATTTAGATTTAACTTTAGAAAATTTGTAGATATCAATTGTTTTACCAGGTTCAAGCGTGATAGTAGCTTTTTTAACTCGATCACGTTTTTGGATTTTGCGTCCTCGTCCGACTAAACGAACTTTAGAAGGAGTAGGACGGACATTTACACTTTTTACCTTTACGCCGTAGAGTTCTTTGATGGCGTTTTTAACATCGATTTTAGTAGCTTTGCTGTGAACAATGAAGGTATAGCGACCTGCAGCGTCACGAGTAGTCTTTTCACTGAGTACTGGTTTTTTGATAACGTGGTAGAGATCCATTATTTAAGCTTTTAAAAAGGTTTCTTCCAACTTAGGAAGAGCGTCTTTTAGGAAAATAAGAGAGTTGTATTTAAAAAGGTCTTGAATATTAAGGTAACCAGCCAGAACAGTCTTTACATTAGGTAAGTTGCGAGCTGATTTTTGCATAATTTCGTTTTTCTCAGGAAGAACAACCAGCGCATTTCGTTCAACTGGTAATTTACCAATCATATCGGCGAAAGCTTTGGTTTTAACTTCTTTGGTTTCGTATTTATCTAGAACTAAAATTTGTTTGTCATTTGCTTTACTAGAAAGAGCACAGAAAAGAGCTTTGCGGCGTTGTTTTTTTGGCATCATGAGTGTGAAATTGCGGGTGTTGCGTGGCCCAAAGACAGTCCCACCACCACGGTGTATAGGAGTGCGAATAGAACCAGTACGAGCACGGCCAGTTCCTTTTTGACGATGAGGCTTGCGACCACCACCACGAATTTCGCCACGAGTCTTAGTGTGAGCGATTGGGCTTCGAGCGTTAGCTTGTTGTAAAACAAGCATTTGGTGGATTAAACCTTCGTTTACCTCGTGTCCGAAGATGTCTTTGTTTAAGGTGATATCTCCTTTCTTTTCGCCGGTTTGTGAGTAAACAGTGACTTTCATAATTTAATTAAGATTTTTTTCTAACAATAACGAGGTTTCCGTTTCCACCAGGGACTGTTCCTTTAAGTCCTAGGAGATTTTTTTCTAAATCAACATAGGCAATAGTGGAATTAATGAGGGTGACTTGTTTGTTACCCATTTGACCAGGCATTTTTTTGCCTTTTAGTACGCGGGCTGGTTTGGCACACATACCAATTGATCCTGGTTCACGATGGTGATGTGAACCATGAGTTTCTGGGCCGCGGGAAAAATTGTGTCGTTTAATTACACCAGCAAAACCTTTACCTTTGGAAAAGGCAGTAACTTTCACTGATTCACCTTCTTCAAAGATATCGACTTTGACTTCGTCACCTTTATTAATAGGATTTTCCTCGTTTTCAAGGGTCTTAAATTCACGCGAGTGGTGAAATTTTTTGGTCTTTTTAGGTTTAGACAACGCATTAAAGCCGAGGACTATCGCCGGATATCCATCTTTTTCAGCAGTTTTTACTTGAGTGACAACATTAGGAGTGCACTCAACCACTGTCAGAGGGATCACACAGCCATCATCTTGGATGATGCGGGTCATACCGATTTTTCGACCGAGAATACCAGACATAATAGGTAGAGGTTATGAGCTTTATGCTCGAGGGTTTTGACCTGATGGCCTCCTCCCTCTTCCCTGGGCAACAGGGAAAGTAACAGATTTAAAGCCCGCTTAAGATAACGGGGCCTTAACCTTAAGTCAAGGGCTTTTTTGAGATTTTTTAAGCAGCAATCATCTTAATTTCAATATCCACACCAGCTGGAAGGCTGAGTCCAGATAAGGCTTCGATAGTTTTTGGAGTGCTTTCATTGATGTCGAGTAAACGTTTGTGAGTGCGGATTTCAAACTGTTCGCGAGAAGTTTTGTGTACAAAAGTAGACTTATTAACCGTGAATTTCTCAATTTTAGTTGGAAGAGGGATTGGCCCAGAAATAACCGCTCCAGTTCGTTCGGCAGTTTCTATAATAAGGCGAGTAGTGTCGTCAATAACTTTGTGATCAAAAGCTTTGATTTTGATACGAATACGTTGTTTTCCGATAGCAGTCTCTTTTTTGGAGTCTTTAGCTGCTTTTTCTTTAGTTTTAGCCGTAGATTTAGCTTTGGTGGTGGGCTTCTTAGTGGTTTTTTTGGCTGCAGGCATGTTTTTTTGAGGTTAGAGATACAAAAATAGCCGCCCATCTCGGCCGGCTACAGTAAGTAGTGTTGATATTAGGCTGAGATGTCCCGCCAGCTGTTTAACAGGTAGGCGAGGAAGAAGTTAAAAGCAACTTCTTCGTTTTGTTGCTCTAGCTTTTTATAGGAAACCCTTAAGAAGGTCAAGTATAAGGAGTAGGAAGGCTTGACAAATCTGTTAAAATCCTTATAATAATAAGGATTTAAAACAAAGAAATCCTATGCGGTCAAAAACTGTAGTAGATTCTTTTCCCAATCGGCGAACAATTAAAAAAATCCAGGGCTTGCCCCAGGCTAGTCATGATGTGACAAATTTTATCAAAAATACGCCAGAGCAAATTGCGCAGAGCTTAGGGGGAGGGGGGGCGTCTTTAAATGTGGCGAATGCGGATCCTATGGAAATAGAGAAATTTAATAAAGCAAATGAGATTTTACGAGGACAGGGACAGCCAGAAATACAGATGTTTGGAGATGATGTTAAGCAGACGATTGAGGAGATTAATCATAAGATTTTAAAGACTGTTTTAAATCAATGTCGGGGGGCTTTTAAATCTTTTATTGCTGGGGTTCCTAAGGAAGGGTTGGTAGAGGAGTATAATACTTTTATTGCCCCACGCGGGAAGTCTTTTGATGATGTTCATTCTTGGGACAATTTGGGGGTTACTAACAAAAAGGATCCTTTGCGATCGAGATTAATGGTTCTTTTGGATGAAGTGGCGGAAACTAATAAAGATCGATTAGAAAAAGATGTTTTACCTGAATTTGCTGCTAATTCTGGTTTGCAAACTGATAAGGAGAAGAAACGAGTGGTTTTGATGAGTATGATGAGTAATTTTGTGCGCGCGATTTACTATAAGCATCAAAATCCCGAAAAGATTTATGGGGTACGAGAATCAGCTATTAATACTTTAAATGAAGTCGGGAAAGATGGCCTTATCAGGAGGATGATAACTCGAGTTAAGAGTGTTTTTCGGCGCTAACAAAAAACCCCTACCTTTCGGCAGGGGCTTTTAAATTTATTTCTTCAGCTCTTATTCAAGAATCTTGGTTACAACACCAGCACCAACAGTGCGGCCTCCTTCACGAATAGCGAAGCGAGTACCTTCGTCAAGCGCGATAGGTGATCCAAGAGAAACAACCATTTTGATATTATCACCAGGCATAACCATCTCTACTCCGTCAGGGAGTTCGATAGTACCGGTAACGTCGGTTGTTCGAATGTAAAATTGAGGTTTGTAACCCTTGAAGAAAGGAGTGTCTCGTCCACCTTCTTCTTTGGCTAGAACATAAACCTCGGAGTCGAATTTAGTGTGAGGAGTAATTGAACCTGGTTTAGCAATAACTTGTCCACGTTCGATTTCTTCACGCTCGATTCCACGTAGTAGTAGGCCAACGTTATCACCAGCTTGACCTTGATCAAGAAGTTTCTTGAACATTTCAACACCAGTAACAATAACTTTTCGAGTATCTTTGATTCCAATGATTTCAACTTCTTCACTAGTTTTAACAATACCTTGTTCAATACGACCAGTAGCCACAGTTCCACGACCTTTAATTGAGAAAACATCCTCAACAGGCATAAGAAATGGTTTGTCTAATTCACGAGTTGGCTCTGGAATGAAATTATCAAGAGCTTCGAATAGTTCGATGATTGGAGCAATTGCAGCTTCGTCATCTGGGTTTTCGAGGGCCTTAAGAGCGGATCCTTTGATAATTGGAGTGTCATCACCTGGGAATCCATATTTAGTAAGTAGTTCACGAATTTCCATTTCGGAAAGTTCAGCGATTTCTTCGTCTGCCATATCCATTTTATTAAGGAAGACGACAACAGCTGGCACCATAACTTGGCGAGCAAGCAAGATGTGTTCACGGGTTTGTGGCATTGGGCCGTCAGCAGCGGAACAAACTAAAATAGCACCGTCCATTTGGGCGGCCCCAGTAATCATGTTCTTGATATAGTCGGCGTGACCTGGACAATCAACGTGAGCGTAGTGACGTTTTTCAGTCTCATACTCTTGGTGAGAGGTTGCGATTGTGATACCACGTTCGCGTTCTTCTGGAGCGTTATCGATTTGATCGAAAGCTACAGCTTTGTTAAGCCCACCGAATTTCTTGTTAGCAACAATAGTCATGGCCGCAGTAAGAGTTGTCTTACCGTGGTCAACGTGACCGATTGTACCAACATTCACGTGAGGCTTTGTACGTTGGAATGTGTCTGACATTGCGGGTAAAGGTTAGGGTTATTTAATTTGCGAATGGATTGCATCTGAAATGCAAACGCGGGAAGACTATACTCGAATCAAGAAAACGATGCAAGACAATTTTGTGATATTTTAGTGGTTTTTAAAAAGGGGATTGTGGTTATGTTTAAGCGGTAATCCCTTTATCAGCCTTAATTTTTTCAGTAACGTTTTTAGGTGCTTTTTCGTATTGTTCGAACTCCATTGAGTAACTGGCTCGACCTTGAGTCATAGAGCGAAGGTCAGTAGCGTAGCCAAACATTTCAGAAAGTGGAACAAGAGCCCGGATGAATTTAGCTTGTCCGCGATCTCCCATTTCTTGAATTTGACCACGGCGAGAGTTTAGATCACCCATTACATCACCCATATAATTTTCGGGGGTAATGGCTTCAACTTTCATGATTGGTTCTAGAATAACGGGGTTAGCGGCGCGAGCCCCATCACGGAAACAGATAGAACCAGCGGTCTTAAACGACATTTCAGAGGAGTCAACATCATGGTAAGAACCATCGTAAAGTTCGACCTTAACATCAACAACTTGATATCCGGCGACAATACCGCGAGTCATAGCTTGTTCAACACCTTTTTGAACGGGGTTGATAAACTCTTTTGGAATTTTTCCGCCAACAATAGAGTTAACGAATTCGAAGCCTTTACCAGGTTCGTTAGGTGAGATTTTCATCAAAACGTGACCATATTGACCACGACCACCAGTTTGTTTGGAATATTTTTCTTCGGCTTTAACTTCTTTTTGAATAGTTTCGCGGTAGGCAACTTGTGGTTGACCAACATTGGCTTCTACTTTGAATTCACGACGCATGCGATCAACAATAATATCTAAGTGAAGTTCTCCCATACCACCGATAATGGTTTGACCGGTTTCGTCATCAGTGTGAACACGGAAAGTTGGATCTTCTTCAGCCAATTTTTGAAGGGCAATACCCATTTTTTCTTGGTCAGCCTTAGTCTTAGGCTCAATCGCAATATCAATAACTGGTTCTGGGAAGTCCATGGACTCTAGAATGATTGTATTCTTGTCGTCACAAAGAGTGTTACCAGTAGTGGTTTTTTTCAGACCAACGGCCGCTACAATGTCACCAGCTTTAACTTCTTTGATTTCTTCACGAGAGTTGGAGTGCATTTGAACTAAACGACCGATTCGTTCTTTTTGATCGGTAGAGGAGTTGTAAACGTAACTTCCAGATTCAAGTTTTCCAGAATACACACGTAAGAAACAAAGTTTACCAATGTAAGGGTCAGTTGCGATTTTGAAGGCAAGAGCAGAGAATGGAGCGTCTTCGGTAAGTTCGCGGCTGGCTTCTTCTTCGGAGTTTGGCTTGGTTCCTTTAACAGGAGGTAAATCCATTGGTGAAGGAAGAAAATCACAGACAGCGTCTAGTAATAACTGCGCTCCTTTGTTTTGGAGAGCAGTTCCACAAAGAACTGGAATTAATTGGAAGGAGATAGTTGCTTTGCGAAGCGCTTTTTTGAGTTCCACGAGAGTTGGTTCTTCGTCACTTAAATATTTCTCCATAAGGTCGTCATCGGTTTCGGAAATTCGTTCGATTAGGATAGCGCGGTATTCTTTAACTTTTTCTTTCATGTCAGCTGGAACTTCAATTTCAATCACATTTTCGCCCATTTTTCCATCAAAGGTGTAGGCTTTTTGAGTTAGAAGATCAATAACTCCACTAAAGTTGTTTTCTTCTCCAATTGGAAGTTGAATTGCAACTGCGTCTTTGTTAAGTCTTTCGTGAATCGAATCTAAACTCATGTAAAAATCACCACCGGTTTTGTCCATTTTGTTAACAAAAGCCATTCGAGGTACTTCATAGCGATCAGCTTGTCTCCAAACAGTCTCAGATTGAGGCTCAACACCTTGAGAGCCATCAAAAACAACCACTGCGCCATCAAGCACGCGAAGCGCGCGTTCTACTTCCATGGTGAAATCTACGTGTCCCGGAGTATCGATAATGTTGATACGGTGTTTTTCGGTTTCGCCGTGTATTGGTGTCCAGAAACAAGTGGTACAAGCCGAAGTAATGGTAATACCACGTTCTTGTTCTTGTTCCATCCAGTCCATGGTGGCTTCACCTTCGTGAACTTCACCAATTTTATGGCTTTTACCAGTATAGAATAAGATACGTTCGGTAACAGTTGTTTTACCAGCATCAATATGAGCACAAATACCAATATTGCGGAGGAAATTTAGATCTTCTGACATGAGTGATTTTTTTTAAGATTTAGTAAATCAAATGCCTTTATAAAGCGGAAGCATTATAGGGTTTGAATGGGTAAAGTCAAGGTTCTTAAGAGTCGGATTTTATTCAATATAACTAGCTAAAATATCGACGAGAGTATTATTGGAATCAATAAAGTCATTGTATCCAGAGTGTAAAGACTCGTCGTATTCAGCTACTAGGTCGAGGCTTTCAATGTATTCTTGGGCAGAATAGTAGGTTGTAACAGTTTCGTAAATAACAACGTAAGCTTCACCTAGTTCAAGATAATTTGTAAATTCGGCCATAACTGCTTCTTGTTGTTCAGCGTTTTTACTAATTAAGTCGAGTACTGTTTTGGCTTCGGTGACTTTGGCTTGAGCAGATAGAAGGGCTGTTTCCATGTCAGTGGTGTCGATTTCAGATTCTTCGGTGACAATGTTGGGAACACTTAAATCATAGGAATCAGTAGTTTCTTCAATAACTGCAGAGGTGCTGTTTAAAGTTTCAACCACTGTATTGTTGTATTCAATGGTGGAAAGAGAGCCATCATCTAAACAACCAGTCATAAAAAGAGCAGAGGCTCCGATTAGGG
Source organism: Candidatus Peregrinibacteria bacterium (assembly GCA_018659585.1). Lineage (GTDB taxonomy): Bacteria > Patescibacteriota > Gracilibacteria > UBA1369 > UBA12473 > JABJMC01. The sequence goes on along the minus strand of JABJMC010000022.1, from coordinate 35,655 downwards.
CTAGGGGGAAGATATTACGGATTTTCATTGTTGGAGGGTTTAAATTTGTACGCCGACAAGTTTACAGGAGAAATAGAGGGGGAGCAACAGGCTGAAGTAGTCGTGCGTTGACAGGTTTTGGTTTTTTGGGGTAGGGTTGAGGCCAATTTTAGATCTGGGGTGGATCCGGATCTTTGAAAATTAGACTTTAAGCGGATTATCTTATGGTAGGGTAGATTTTGAGTTCTGGCCAAGTTTTGGGCAGGTGCTTATTTCGCCTAGCCATTAGTATAGTTCGCTTGAGGAGAAAAGTTCGTAAACAACGAAGGGGCAAGGAAATGAAAGCGTATTGGTACGTGTCGGTGGTGGAGGCCGTGGTGGTGCTGGTTTTGGCTCTGATCGGTTGTTATTTGGTGGCAGGGACTGACTATGCCTGGCTGGGAAATGTTGGCATCGCGGTGTTTTTTGGTTTCGCGATGAAAGCCAGCGTGGTGCGGTTCTGGCTGACGGATAGCTCTTTGTCGGTGATCGGTATGTCTTCTCTGGGAGGGTTAATGGTGATGTTAATGGGCCGGGCGGCTATGTATTCCCCCTTGGTGACTGAAAGCAGCTCTGAGAATTGGATTACGATAGTTGTTGGCGTCCCGGTGATAATTTTTGGGTTACCGCTGGGGATTGGGATGATGCTAGTGATAATTTTTCGTTACCATTATTTCCCAATACCGCCTGATCTTCTCTGATCGCTGCCAAAAAAATCGTTCTTCTGTTGTCTGTGGGGTCTTCCGCAATTTGGCGGATTCCCCAAAGAATGTGAGCGATATTTTCTCCTCAAGCGTTGAACTTTTGTTGTATTTGAGCTATAATTTAAACGTCAAATCTTTCAACGCACCATCGAAAAGAGCCCCCAATTTTGGAGGCCCTTTTCATTATGTTCAAGTGGTGGAGGCGAGGGGAGTTGAACCCCTGTTGAATAGATGTCAAATCTTTCAACGTGTCCGCACCACCCCCAGGCTTGAACAATTTAAGGTTAACAAAATGAGATGAAGGAAATTTAACAAAAAAATGAAATGAAAATTAAAAAAAGATGAACGGGGATATTCGCTCCACCGCGAATAAACTCACAGGTTTAAAAATGGTTTAATACAAAGGTTGCTTGCGCCTTTTCAGGCGCTGCGCTGCGCGAACTAGAATTTCATTCTCTTCGCGTGTTAGTACCTTGCGTAGTGAGCAAACGCTTTGTTAGCTGCAGCCATTTTGTGAGTGTCTTCTTTCTTTTTAACAGCGGCCCCGATTCCTTCGGAAGCATCTAGTAATTGACGAGCAATACGAACGGCAACTGGAGATCCTTTTTCTTTGCGGGCAGCGCTTAGAATCCAACGGAAAGATAACATGATTCGTCTTTTTGGTTTTACCTCCATTGGAATTTGGTAAACCGCGCCACCAATACGCTTGGGGCGAACTTCCATAGATGGTTCAACTGTTTCAATTGCTTTTTCAAAAATTGTTTCTGGGTTTTTGTGACCTTTCTTTTTAATTTCGTCCATGACGTCTTTAAAAATTGTACGGGCAATACTCTTTTTTCCATCAAGCATAATGTAGTTGATGAATTTTTCTTGTAGAGGATTGGAGTCTTCTGGGATATGTCTATGAATTCGTTGGGCCATTTTTTAAAGAAAGGTTAGATAAGTTTAGTTTTTTGGTCGTTTAGTACCGTAAACAGAACGTGATTGTTTACGATCGGCAACACCTTGAGTATCAAGTGTTCCACGAACAATATGGTAACGCACACCAGGTAGATCTTTTACACGACCACCACGAATAGTTACAACCGAGTGTTCTTGGAGATTGTGACCTTCACCAGGGATGTAAGCGTTAACTTCAATACCATTGGTTAAACGAACACGAGCAATTTTACGCAAGGCAGAGTTCGGTTTTTTTGGTGTCATAGTTGTTACTTTCACACAGACACCTCTTTTTTGAGGACAGCTAAGCTTAGTAGAACGATTTTTAAGAGTATTAAAAATCCATTGCATAGCCGGAGATTTACTTTTCTTCTTCGGCGATTTCCGTGATTTACGGATGAGTTGATTGATCGTAGGCATAAGATTTAACTAAGTGATATTAGATTTTTTTGCGCTCGTCTCTTTTAACGGATTTTTTCCTTAAGCGCAAGCTATTATTCCAAATTGTTAAGGCGACGATAGGTGGCGCCAGCTGGAATAAGTTTACCGATAATGACGTTTTCTTTTAATCCTTGTAAGTTATCGATCTTACGAGTTGTAGAAGCTTCAACCAAGACACGAATGGTTTCTTGGAAAGAAGCAGCAGAAAGCCAACTATCGGTTTGAAGAGAAATACGGGTTAATCCAAGCAAAAGACGTTCTCCGGTGGCAAGTGTTTTTTTCTTTTTCTTGAGCTTAGCGTTAGTGTCTTCGAATACAAGGAAGTCAATAATTTCACCAGGGAGATATTTAGAGTCATTAGACTCTAAAATGCGAATTTTGGAGAACATTTGGCGAATAATGATTTCAATGTGTTTGTCGTTAATTTTTTGACCTTGAGCAGCGTAAATACTTTGAACCTCGTTTAGGAGGTATTTTTGAGACGCTGCCAAGCCATTAAGACTCATTAGTTCACGTAGATTAAGATGTCCAGTAGTTAGTGGTTGACCAGGACCAACAAGATCATTGTTCTTAACAAGAGCTGCTCTTCCGGTAGGAAGTTTGTAAGTTTCCTCAACCGCTTCATCTGATTTAATGATAATGCTGTCTTTGGTTACTTTTACTACTGTGCCAGCTTCTTCGGCTTTAACACTGCTTTTGTTCTCAGGGTTTTTAGCAAGAACTTCTTTTTTCTTAAATTTGTCCTTAGCTTTTACAAAGACTTCCATGCCTGAAGAAACAAGATAAGTTTTTTGCATTTCTTCGTCCGCAATAATAGAAATGTCAATATTACCCGAACGGCGAGTAATTTTAACTTTCCCTTTGTTTTGGGAGAGGATAGCCGGTTTTTTTGGTGGTCTGGCTTCAAAAAGTTCTTCTACTCGAGTTAGACCTTGAGTAATATCAGAACCTTCCGCAACACCACCCATGTGGAAGGTACGCATCGTAAGCTGAGTTCCTGGCTCACCAATACTTTGAGCCGCAATAATTCCAACCGCAGTTCCAATGTCTACTGCCTCATTAGTACCTAAGTCTCGGCCGTAACACATTTGGCAAATACCCTTAGGCGAACGGCAACTCATTACGTCACGTACAATCATTTCATCAATACCAAGCTCTTTGATTTGATCAACAAGTTGGTGACCAATCCCCGTGTTCTTTTTGGCAATGGTTTTGCCGGTTTTTGGATCTTTAAGGTTGTAAATAAGAACACGACCATAAATTCGTTTTTCATAATCTTCACCAATTTCGTCACTTTGCTTTCTAGTAATAAGATGCTCATTACGTGATCCACAATCATATTCTTTAATAACAACATCTTGCACAGCATCTACTAAACGACGTGTTAAGTAACCAGCTTCCGCTGTTTTAAGAGCAGTATCAGATTTACCTTTACGTCCACCATGCGTGGCAATAAAGTATTCAAGAATTGAGAATCCTTCTTTGAGGTTAGATTTGATTGGAAGTTCAATAGTTTCACCAGCTGGATTAGCCACCAATCCTTTCATTCCACAAAGCTGAGTAATTTGTCCCCAGTTACCACGAGCGCCAGAGTCAATGGTGTAGAAAATATCGTTTTCTGGCTTAAAGTTTTTAATCATTATTTTAGCAATATCTACTTTGGTTTGAGACCATAGTTTAATGGTGTGCTCATAGCGTTCACGATCAGTAACTAAGCCTTTCCAAAATTGATTATTAATATTTTTAATAATTTCAGAGGCATTGTCTACGATTTTATCCTTTTCCTTGGGAACAACCATGTCCGAAGCACTAATTGAAAGTCCTGATAAAGTAGCGTATTCAAAACCGGCCTTCTTAATTTCATCGGCCATTTCAGCGGTTTTTTCTTCGCCAAGTTCGTTGTAACATCGCGCAATAGCATTTAGGAGTGCTTTTTTGGTCATGGGTTTGTTGATGTATTCCATACCCTCTGGAATAGTGTCGTTGAAAATAAGTCGTCCAACTGAGGTTTCAATGATTTCTCCATTTACGCGAGCTTTGATAATAGCTTGCAGGTGAACATGTCCCATTTGGTAAGCAATAAGAGCTTCTTCGAATCCGGAAAAGATCATGCCTTCACCTTTTTTGCCAGGATGAATTTGGGTTAAGAAGTAACATCCCAACACCATATCTTGAGTTGGATTAACAATCGGTTCTCCAGCTGATGGTTTGAGAAGATTTTTACAAGAAAGCATAAGGCTTCCTGCTTCTTCTTGGGCTCTTTTGGAAAGAGGCACATGAACCGCCATTTGATCTCCATCAAAGTCAGCGTTAAAAGCAGCACAAACTAGCGGGTGAACCATAATGGCTTTACCTTCTACAAGTACTGGCTGGAAAGCCTGAATACCAAGACGGTGAAGGGTAGGAGCACGGTTTAAGAGAACGTAGTGATTTTTGGTGATTTTTTCTAAAATATCCCAAACTTCACGTTTACTGGCTGTGATTAAGCGTTCAGCGTTTTTAATATTGTGAGCGTAGCCATCTCTAATAAGTTGACCAATTACAAAGGGTTTGAAAAGTTCTAAAGCCATGGTTTTTGGTAAACCACACTGGTGAAGTTTAAGTTTAGGTCCAATCACAATTACGGAACGACCAGAGTAATCAACACGTTTTCCAAGCAAGTTTTGGCGGAAACGTCCTTGTTTACCTTTTAACATGTCAGAAAGAGAACGTAATTTACGTTTATCTCCGGTATTGAAAACAGTGCGGCTTTGACGAGCACTATTATTAAGAAGGGCATCTACAGCCTCTTGCAGCATACGTTTTTCGTTACGACAAATTACTTCTGGAGCACCAATGGACATTAACCGTTTGAGACGGTTATTACGATTGATAACCCGGCGGTATAAGTCGTTGAGATCTGAAGCGGCAAATCGTCCGCCGTCTAACTGAACCATAGGCCTTAAATCTGGTGGAATAACTGGTAGAACAGTCAAAACCATCCATTCTGGTTTGATTTCTGCTTTCATTAAACTCCCAACAAATTTGAGACGTTTGGTGAGTTTTTTGTGCTTTTGACCACTAGATTTCTTAAGTTGTTCACGAAGGCTTTTAGCCTGTTCTTCAAGATTCATATGTCTAACCACATCTCGAATGGCTTCAGCACCAGTGCCAGCTTTGAATACGTGACCAAATTTCATGGACATATCGCGATAAGAAAGCTCGCTAAGAACATTTCCGGAATCTAAAGAATTAAGTTCATCGCGGGCAGTGCTGTGCTTAGAAGTTAATTCTTCTAATTCAGTTGCAAGTTCTTGTTCAACAAGGGCTTGGGCATCTTCATCTTTGGTGACGGATAGTTTGGCTTTGAACTCTTTTTGAATTTTTTTCTTGTAGGTTTTAAATTCTTCTTTAAGTTGTTCAATGGTTTCCTCTTTAGCTTTTTCATCGACCTGCGTGACGATGTAAGCAGCAAAATAAACAACTTGTTCGATAGTTTTTACAGGAAGGTTTAAAAGAAGACCAATTCGACTTGGAGTTGATCTTAAAAACCAAATGTGAGTTACCGGGACAGCGAGTTTGATGTGAGCCATACGTTCACGACGAACAATAGAGCGGGCCACTTCAACGCCACATTTTTCACAAATCACACCTTTATAGCGGATGCGTTTGTATTTTCCACAGTAACATTCCCAGTTTTTAGTTGGGCCGAAAATCTTTTCACAGAAAAGACCGTCCCGTTCTGGTTTTTGGGTGCGGTAATTAATGGTCTCTGGTTTTTTAACTTCACCGTGAGACCAAGATAGGATTTCTTCTGGGGAAGCGACGGAGATCGCAATTCCTTTGAAATCAATTGGTGCAGGTTTTGCCATATAAAGAGGAGTTATTTAGAGCGAGGAATAAAATTTAGAGGCCAAAGTCAGCGTCAATTAAGCTTTCTTCTTTTTTCTCTTCTTCCTTATCTTTATCGTCGTCATCATCATCATCATCATCGTCATCATCTTTTTTATCATCTTTGGCTGGTTCTTCAGTTGGAGTTTCGGTCGAAGTTTCTTCGACTGATTCGTTTGCTTCGGTTTCAGTTTCAGTCTTAGTTTCTTCATCATCTTTGGCTGCTTCTTCGGCTGGAGCAGGAGTTTCTTGATAGTCATCATAATCATTTATGGTAGCACCAGAGCCAGCAAATTCAGTATCTATACCATCAGCATCGCTACGTTTTTCAAGCATAATCATGTCTTGAATAACAACTTCGGTTTTGAATTTGCGAATACCCTCTGGAGTGTCCCAGCTGCGAGTTTTAAGGTAACCTTCGATGTAAAGAAGTTTTCCTTTACGAACGTATTTATCACAAATGTCAGCTAATTGAGCCCAGGCTACAACTTCGTGATATTCAGCGGATGATTTTTTGCGACTGTCTGAAGTGACCCATTCACGGTTGGTAGCTAAACCAAAAGTACAAACGGATTGCCCGCTTTGAGTTTGGCGGAGTTCAGGGTCTCGTGTGACGTTACCAATTAAGATAACTTTGTTTACACTTCTCATTTTAAAAGGGTTAAAATAAATATTAATTATTTTCGATAACAGCGGGATCAGTAATTTTAGTGCTGTCATCAACTAGAGGAGCTTCTTCGTCTGGTGGTTTTAGCTCTAAGTCTGCTTCTTGTGGTTCGATGTATTCTTCATCATCTGCTTCTTTGGTATCAACTAGTTTTTCAATTAATTCGACGTTGAGACAGAGACTTTGTAATTCACGAGTTAAAACATTGAATGATTCTGGAGTGCGCGGTTTTTTGATTGGTTCACCCTTTACAATAGATTCGTAAGCTTTGGCGCGACCATACACATCATCAGATTTGATGGTGAGCATTTCTTGTAAAGTGTGAGCTGCTCCATAAGCTTCGAGCGCCCAAACCTCCATTTCTCCAAAACGTTGTCCACCATGTTGTGCTTTACCTCCGAGAGGTTGTTGCGTAACAAGTGAGTATGGACCAACTGAACGAGCATGGATTTTGTCTTCAACTAAGTGATTTAATTTCATCACATAGGCGATTCCCACGGTAGTGCGGTGATCAAGAGGTTCTCCAGTTCGTCCATCAAAAAGTTGTTCTTTCCCGTCTTCAGGAAGACCAGCTTTTTTGAGATATTCATGAGTGATTTCAGTTGGAGCACCATTCAAAGCTGGGGTAGCAACCTTAACGCCAAGGTCATGACAGGCCCAACCTAAGTGAGTTTCCAAAATTTGTCCGATATTCATACGACTGGTCACACCAAGAGGATTCAAAATAATATCAATTGGTGTTCCGTCTGGTAAATAAGGCATATCTTCTTGCGGCACAATAATAGAGATCACACCTTTATTACCGTGACGACCAGCGACCTTATCTCCGACCGAGATTTTGCGAGTCTGCGCTACATTTACACGAAGTTGTTGGATAACTCCGGTAGGAAGCTCATCACCATTTTCACGGCTAAAGATTTCAACTTTAACAACTTTCCCACCTTCACCTCCTGGTAAACGAAGAGAAGTATCTTTTACATCACGAGCTTTGTCACCAAAGATTGCGCGAAGTAGACGTTCTTCTGGGGTTAGCTCAGTCTCTCCTTTTGGAGTGATTTTACCAACCAAAATATCTCCTTCTCGAACCGTGGCTCCAATTCGGACCACACCCATTTCATCAAGATCTTTTAAGCGAGCTTCACCAACGTTAGGAATGTCGCAAGTAACAACTTCTGGTCCTAATTTGGTGTCACGAATATCAACGGTGAAAGTTTCGATATGAACAGAGCTGAAAGCATCGGCTTTAACTAGTTTTTGAGAGATAATAACCGCATCCTCAAAGTTATAACCTTGCCAACTCATGTAAGCGACAAATAAGTTTTTTCCAAGGGCGAGTTCTCCTTCGTTAGTAGATGTTCCGTCAGCGAGGAGGTCACCTTTTTTAACGCGTTGTCCTTTGACTGCAATGGAGCGTTGGTGACAGCAAGTAGCTTGATTAGAACGAGTGTAAACCGTTAATTCGTAGATTTGTTTTTTACCATTGTCATAAAGAACTGTGATTTGATCGGCATCAACTGAAGAAACTTTTCCAGGTCCTTCGGCTAGAATTACTTGTCCTGAATTTTCGGCGGCAATTTTTTCCATACCAGTTCCGACGAGTGGGCAAGATGGTTTAAGCAAAGGCACGGCTTGTCTCTGCATATTTGATCCCATTGAAGCACGAGTATTATCGTCGTGTTCAAGGAACGGAATAAGTGAGGTTGTTACCGAAATAATCTGTTGAGGGGCAATATCAATGTGTGTTAAGTCACGAATATGTGACATGGTTGGCTCGTTGTTACTACGAGCAGCAACACGATTTTTTTCGAATTCATTATCTTCAGTAAGTTCGGAATTAGCTTGCGCCACGATGATGCTTTGTTCATCTTCAGCATCAAAATAACTAACCATTTTTCCAGGGTAAGCAACCACTTTAACTTCAGAATTTTTAGGTACTGCTTTGATGATTTTCTTGGCTAAAGCTTCGTTAACTTTGGTGCCGGATTTGGCAATAGTTTTTTTACTTTTATCTTTAACTTCAGCGTCAAGAGTATGACCAACAAGATTCTTTAAATCTGGAGCAACCGTATGGTTGATTTCTCGGAAAGGAGTTTCAATAAATCCAAATTTATTAAGTCGAGCGTAAGTTGCTAAGTGAACAACCAAACCAATATTTGGTCCCTCGGGAGTAGCAATTGGACAGATTCGACCATAGTGAGAAGCATGCACATCACGAACATCAAACGAAGCACGTTCACGGGATAAACCACCTGGCCCCATAGCAGATAAACGACGTTTATGAGCTAATTCAGCGAGGGGATTAGTCTGATCCATGAATTGTGATAGCTGAGAGCTAGCAAAAAATTCACGAAGAGCAGCGGTGATTGGTCGAGAGTTAATTAATTCAGTTGGTGTGACAGTTTCTAAGTCCATAACAGTCATACGATCCTTGGCAATACGATCAGTGCGGAGTAAACCAACACGGAATTTGTTTTGTACTAACTCACCAACTGGACGAATACGACGATTGCTTAAGTGATCAATATCATCTGGAGTAGCATCGCCGTTATTAAGTTTGATTAAGTGTTTTAGAATCAAAACTAAATCATCGACTTGGAAAGTATGATTCTTGCGAGTGTTTGGGGTTTTTAATTTAAAGCGACGGTTAAGTTTATAACGTGCCACTGGTCCCATGTCGTATTTTCGGTAATCAAAGAACATGGATTGGATAAGAGATTTGGCGTTTTCGGGAGTAGCCAAGTCTCCAGGACGAATTTTGCGGTAAATAGATTTGTAGGCTTCGTCCACAGTTTTGGCAGTGTCTTTTTCAAGAGTTAGAAGGATGTAGTTTTGAATTTCATCTTTAACGTCATCCTTGAAAAGATTGAGAATGTCTTTGTCTTCGGTATAACCAAAAACACGCAATAAACTAGTAATAGGAATTTTGCGTTTGCGATCAATTTTTACAGTAATGATCCCTTTTTTGTCGGTTTCAACTTCGAGCCAAGCGCCACGATTTGGGATGATTTTGGCGTTGCAGTACGGAGGTGCGGCAGAATTACGAGAGAAAAATACTCCGGGGGAGCGCACTAATTGACTAACAACTACTCTTTCAATTCCATTTACAATAAAAGTTCCTTGGTGGGTCATAAGTGGGACCCCTCCTAGGAAAACATCCTGCTCTTTAATTTCACCAGTCTCTTTATTGATGAGCTGAACATGAACTTTTAGAGGAGCTTCAAAAGTAAGGTTTTTTTGCTTAGCTAAAGAAGATTTGTATTTGGCATCGCCAATGGAGTGCTCTAGAAAGTGTAGTTCTAATTTTTTCCCGGAAAAGTCTGTGATAGGGGAAATTTCTTCGAGAAGTTCACGGATTCCTTCTTCCAAAAACCATTTATAAGAATCAGTTTGGATCTCAATCAGATCCGGCATAGCGTAGTCATCCTGAGTTACCAAAAGCTTACGTTGGCGAACGGGATTAACTTTAACTGATTTAACTTTAACTGACTTAACGGCTTTAGAAGGGGCCTTTTTAGGGGCTGATTTAGTGGTCTTTTTGATTTGTTTTTTTGCTTTTGCAGGTTTAGAAGAAGACGTTTTTTTAGCCATAGAAAAGCATGAGGAAGTAACGAATAAAGGGAGTAAATCCCAGGTTTGTGCTTTACTTAGGTTCTTCCTCAACACACTCTTATATATAAGAAAAGCGCAGAGCTATTCTACTCACAGTTCTCCTTATGTCAAAGGAAAATTAACCTGTTTCAGAAAAATCTATTGCAATTTATTAAAAACATTGTTTAAAAACAATTTAACAGGAGAGCGATTTTTTAAAAATTATCCTTCTAAATATTTGCGACAAAATTTGAGAGAGCTCTTTAGGCTTTCCATCATTTTGTCTTCATTCCCAACGTGATAGTTTTTGGGTTTTACTCTGATAGAAATGGCTCCTTTGAATTTATCAGCTTTAAGTTTAGAAAGAAGACTTTCTAAGGGAAGGCTGCCAGTTTCTGGGGGAGCGTAAGGTTTGTTGCGATAGATATTGGAAAGATGAATGTGCACTAAATATTTTTTAAGAGCGCTATAAATGCGAATGACGTCTTCTTTCTTTTCCGCAGCTCGAGAAGTATCTAAACAAGCGTGTTTGAATTTTTTGAGTTCTCCAACACTGGCCATGGCGTATTCAGGGATGAATCCAAACATGGTTTTGGAAGAAGCATTTTCTAAGGCAATCGAAATATTTTCTTTTTGACGAATCTTGGGGATTTCGGAACGAAGCCATTTTGCTAGTTTTACATCTAATAACTTGGGTGGCTGAATTACAATAATGCGAGTTCCAAGCTTTTTAGCCATGCGAATAGCTTCTTCTACCTTAGTTTTGGAAGTGGCTTTTGGGGTTTGAATGGCTACAATCGGTAGGCTGAGCGCATTGCTTAGTTCTTTAATATAATCGACGTCTAAACTGTCATAGTGACCGTTTTCCATGGCTAAATCTATACCGTCAAAGCCAGCTTCTTTGGCAAAGCGAAAGACTCGATTTAACCCATAACCTTTTAAAGATTCAGTTGAAAGTGTGATTAGCATGGGAGGTTTTTAGTTAGGGCGCTTTTAAGGGTTCTCTGGGCGCCAATTTACTTCAATATATTATACATGTAATTACAGGTAAAGGCAAGATTGGGAAAAGGATTGGTTAAGTCTTCTTTATCTCCGTAATCCCATTCATATAAGGATGGAGTACTGGTGGGATTTTGATGGAGCCATCGGCTTCTTGGTAGTTTTCCATGATGGCCACCAGGGTGCGTCCGATGGCGATAGCAGTACCATTTAAAGTGTGAAGGTGTTCGTTTTTGTTGGTTTCGGGGTTTTTATAGCGGATGCGAGCGCGGCGTGCTTGATAATCAGTGCAGTTGGAGCAAGAAGTAAGTTCGCGATATTTGTCTTGGGTTGGGATCCAGGCTTCGAGATCGTATTTTTTGGCAGCTGGGAAGCCGAGATCTCCAGAGCAAATGTTTACCACTTGGTAAGCGAGGCCGAGGTCTTGCATGATTTCTTCTTCGGTTTGGCGGATTAGTTCGTGTTCGTCCCAAGATTTGTCTGGGTGGCAGAAAGAGAACATTTCAATTTTGTCGAATTGGTGGACGCGAATGATGCCGTGCATGTCTTTACCGTAGGTGCCGGCCTCGCGGCGGAAACAGGTTGAAAAACCAGCGTACCTTAGTGGTAGCTCGGCCGCATCTAGGATTTTTCCTTCGTGAATCATGGTTAATGGCACTTCGGAAGTCCCTACTAGATAGAGATCATCGTTTTCGTCATCGTCTTCACTTTGTTTAGGATTAACGTGATAGATTTGGTTGCGGTCCGCGGGAAAAAAGCCAGTTGCATACATAGCCTGTTCGCGGACCAAGACTGGCGGGACGACTGGCTTGAACCCTTTACTTACAAGTTTGTGCATGGCGAACTGAATGAGCGCAAATTCAAGTAGAGCGGCTTCGCCCATAAGATAAGCAAAGCGGGATCCAGACATTCGAACAGCATCTTCTATATTTAAAATTCCTAGATTTACGCCAAGTTCAACGTGATCTTTGGGCTCAAAATCAAATTTGCGTGGAGTGCCGTGGGTTTCGATGACGGTGTTACCACTTTCATCTGGCCCAGCGGGAGTGCTTTCGTGAGTTAGGTTGGGGATGTTCGCTAATTTTTCTTTGAGGTCAGCTTCGATTTTTTGTTGTTTTTCGTGAGCGATTTTTTCTTTTTCCCCAACTGTTTTCATTTCAGAAATGGCGGTTTGCTTAGCTTCACCATCTAGTTTGGCGATTTTTTCAGAAGCTGCGTTTTTTTGAGCGCGTGCTTCTTCTACTTTTTGCATTTCGGCACGATTTTCAGCATCGAGTTTAACAACTTCATCAACAATAGATTCATTTATGTTGCGTTTTTTGAGGTCTGCTTTGACGACTTCTGGGTTGTCGCGGAAAATATTTAAATCAAGCATGAGAAAAATTTAGAATTCTATAAAAACGTTTTTACTTTAAATTAAGAAGAGGAGGGGGGCAAGGAAGAAGTGTTATAGATTTTTGTTTACGATTTAATTAGTTTAACCAGATCTTGAAAAGTGCCTCCTTTGGAGTGTGTAATTAGGAAAGTTTTGGTGCCAGCGTTTAGGCCACATTGAATGTCTGAATCTTTATCTCCAGCAAAATAACATTCCTCGGGAGTTAAATGGAATTCCTGAAGGGCTTTTTGGAGAAGTTTTGGTTTGGGTTTGCGGCAATCACAATTTTCATCTGGTTTATGTGGGCAAAAGTAGATTTTTTCGATTTTAACTCCTAGCTCAGATAATAAGGTTTCGTGGAATTCATTCATTTGGTTTTCATCATAAAACCCACGGTTAATCCCAGATTGATTGGTGATAATAATAAGGAGGTATCCGAGGTCTTGTAATTCTTTAAGTCCTTCTATTACCCCATCGTATATTTTTAGGTCAGATGGCTTGTGAGTATACCCGTCATCGTAGTTTAGGGTTCCGTCACGATCTAAGAAAATAGCTTTGTTCATGGCTCCTATCATAGCGTAAGGTTGGGTTTATTTGAATAATGTATTATATTTCAACCATGCAAATTCTAATTCTTTGTGGCGGGTTGGGCACACGGCTGCGACCATTAACTAATGATATTCCTAAACCAATGGTCCCAATTGACGGGAAGCCTTTTCTTGAGTATTTGATTGAATACTATAAAGGACAAGGAGCTAATGATTTTATTTTGGCGGTTGGGTACTTAAGAGAGCAAATAATAGATTATTTTGGGGATGGTTCTGCCTGGGGAGTTACTATTAAATATACAATTGAAGAAAACCCATTAGGTACCGGAGGAGCTATAAAATTAGCGGAGGATTTAGTGGCTGATAATTTTGTAGTTGTTAATGGGGATACTTTTTTGGAGCTAGATTTGAAGGGGTTAATGGATTTTCATAAGGAGAAACAAGCTTTGTGTACCATGAGTCTTAAATTGATAAAAAGAAATCAGAATTCCGGTTTTGTTGAAATGAATGAGGACTCTGAAATTACAACCTTTGCCTCAATTGAAACTCAAGAAGAAGCAGGTTTAATAAATGCGGGAGTTTGTGTGATGAGTAAAGGTATTTTGGATTTAATGCCAGAGGGGGAGTTTTCTTTAGAGTATGAGATTTTCGAAAAACTTAAAAAAGATTTTTATGGGTGGGAGGTTCAAGATGGATACTTTATTGATATAGGGACGTTTGACACTTATAATCAATTTGTAGAGGAATTTCATAAGATTAATTTATGCCAATAATACGATCACGTGCTCCGGTTAGAATTAGCTTTGGTGGGGGAGGGACTGACCTGAGCCCCTACACTGAAGAATATGGTGGAGTTGTTTTAAACGCCGCTATTAATAGATATGCTTATACGACTTTTATCCCTCGGGATGATAAGAAAATAATTTTAGATTCGTATGATTTAAATCTTCGCCTTGAATATGAAGATATTTCGAAAATTGAATTGAATGGAGAATTGGATTTGGTAAAGTCAGTGATTTTGTATTTCAAAGAACATCACCCACATTTTTTTGAAAAACATCCACATGGGTTTGAAATTCATACTAATTGTGAGATCCCGCCGCGATCAGGATTAGGGAGTTCGGCTTCGATGTTTGCGAGTGTGATAGGGATTTTTAACAGATTAGGGCGAGAGTATCGTATTGATGATTATGAGTTGGCGGAATTGGCTTTTTATTTGGAACGAGAAAAACTAAATAATGCCGGAGGACGACAAGATCAATATGCTACGGTTTTTGGTGGGATTAATTTTATTGAGTTTAAAGGTGATAATTTTGTGCGGGTGAATCCTTTTAATTTAAAGCCTGACTATTTATTGGAATTAGAATCTGATTTGTTATTACTTAATGTTGGGAAAAGAGAAGATTCGGGAGATGTTATTACTGACCAGGTTGAAAATTTAAAAAAGGATAAAAAATCAATCGAAGCTATGCATCGGACCAAGGAATTAACTGCTCAGCTTAAATCAGTTTTGATAAAAGGTGATTTTAATCGATTTGGAGAACTTATTGATGAAGCTTGGCAAGAAAAAAAGAAATTAAGCTCAAAAATAAGTACTGGTTCTATTGATGAAATTTATGAAAAGTTACAAAAAGTTGGAGGAATTGGTGGGAAGATTACTGGTGCTGGAGGTGGGGGGCATATGCTTTTTTATTGTCGTCCCGGGCGAAGGTGTCACGTTCGTCAAAAAGCTTTAGATTTAGGGTTAAAAGATGTTTCGTTTGCATTTGATTATGATGGGCTTACTACTTGGATAATTTAAAATTTATTATGAAACAAGATATAAAAGATCAAATTGAGGAAAGTATAAAAATTAAACAGTCGTTTTCTGATGAGTTGATTGAAAGTATTGAAAGTGCAGCTAACGAATTAGTAAATTGTTTAGAAAATGATGGGAAAGTGTTGGTTTGTGGAAATGGTGGGAGTGCCGCTGATAGTCAGCATTTGACTGCAGAGTTAGTGTCTAAATATCGCAGAGAGCGAAAAGGACTTCCGGTGATTTCTTTAACTACCAATACTTCGACTTTAACTGCGATTGGGAATGATTATGATTTTAGTCGGGTGTTTGCTCGGCAAGTAGAGGCTCTGGCTAAGGACGGGGATGTTTTGTTTGCAATTAGTACCTCTGGGAATTCAAAAGATGTAGTAGAAGCAATAAAAGAAGCTAAAAAGTATGGGGTCTTAGTGATTGGTTTAGTTGGTGAAGATGGTGGAGAAATGGATGGAATGTGTGATGTGATGCTTAAAGTTCCTTCAAAAGACACCCCGCGAATTCAAGAATCGCATATTTTGATTATTCATATTATTTGTGACTTAGTGGAGCAGGCTTTTGTTTAGCGACTCCAAAAATTTTCACCTTTGGCAACGCGATCGCGCCAGTAATTTAGCAAATCTAGCATTGTAGTCTCAAAAGAGATTTCTGGTTTCCAGCCCGTGTGTTTTTCGAATTTTGAAGTATCTGGGACTTGGAGGTCAGCGTCGATAGGGCGTAATCTTTCTGGATCCATTTCAACTTTAATGCCTTTTTTAGTGGAAAGACTAAGGAGGTGATCGAGCATATCTTTTACTGTGCAGCTATAAGTTCCGCCAATATTGTAGTATTCGCCGGGGATTGGGTTTTTAGTAACTAACATGTAATAAGCTTTTATGGCGTCACGGACATCTGCCCAAGTGCGCAATGAATCTAAATTACCAACTTTGACGACGGGTGGGAGTAAACCAGCTTCGATCATGGCGATTTGTTTGGCAAAAGTTGATTCTGCAAAAACATCACCGCGCCTAGGCCCAGTGTGAGTAAACATACGAGTTGTCATCACGGTCATCCCATAAGCTTCGGCATAAAAACGGCCTACTAAATCAGTTCCGGTTTTAGAAATTGCGTAGGGTGAAGCTGGATGAAAAGTAACATCTTCATGAATGGGCAATTTTTCTTTGGGGACTCGACCAAAAACTTCGGAGGAAGCGCAGACATGAGTAATTGGATCCAATTCTAGCTTTCTAATTGCTTCGAGAAGTTTTGCGGTTCCAATAATATTTGTGTTAAAGGTCTCAAAAGGTGATTCAAAACTAGTTTTTGGATAACTTTGAGCCGCTAAATGGAAAACATAATCTGGTTTAGACTTTTCAAGAACATCTAAGAGAGAACAAAAATCATTTAAATCGCCATAAAGAAAATGAACACGGTCTTGTTTATTAACGCGGTCTAATAAATGTTCAACATTATCCATAGGACTGCGCCAGCGACACATTCCATAGATTTCCCAATCAGTATTTTCAAGTAGGTAATCAGCTAAATGTGATCCAACCATGCCTGTTATACCAGTAATTAGTGCTCTTTTTTTCGCCATAGTAATTAATTAGATAGTAGGTCCTTACTTATTAAACTCGAGCTGCATGGCCTTTTCAATAGCTAATGGTTCGCGATCTAAGAGTTTGTTTAAGTATAAGGATTTGAGTTTGATGCTTTTTGGACGTTTTTTGAAGAAATTTTCTTCTGGGGTAACGATGTTGAATTTTAAATTTTGGTTAATGTAGGTTTGGTAAATTTGGGCAAGATCTTTTCGTGATAGGAGTTCAGGGCCGGAGATGTTGAAGATTTTGTTGTCGAACTGGTCGAAGTTTTTAATAAGAGCTTCGATGGCGTCTACTAGGTCTTGAAGGTAGACTGCATTTCTAAAAAAAGGATGGAAAAGTTCTGCGGCTTCGTTTTTTTCCGCGCAGTTTTTTAAGTAATTAGTGAATTTATCGTTTTTTGCAAAAACATATGAAAGTCTAAATATTTTGGCATTTGGTTCGGCAAGAAGTGCTTGTTCAGTTTCATGTTTCATTTCGGCGTATACCCCAAATGGTTCACAGGTGGAATTTTCGTCAAAACAGTTTTCGCTGTTTCCATAAACAACATCCGAAGAAAAGAATAAAACTTTAGCGTTTTTTTCTAAACATTTTTTAAGGAAAAATTGTGCACCCTTAACATTGATTTGATAAGCAGTTTCATAGTTTTGTTCGCAGGCGTCGGGGGAGGAGATGGCGGCTAAGTGGATAACAAAATCATCTTTATTAATCAGGTCATAATCGAAATTTTCTGGAGTTTGGAGATCTAAAAAAACAACATCTTTTTCTGCTTGAGATGAGGTTGGGATTAGGTTGTATTTATTTTGAAATTCATGAAGAATTTTTTGGGCAATGAATCCGTTTTTGCCAATTACAAAAATTTTCATAAGTTAGAAGATTTTTTTGATTATTTTTTGGGCGTAAGAGGCACTTAATAGTTTATTGGAATAATTTATTTCATCGTTTCTAATTTGTTCCCAGGTTTTTTTGTCTTGATAAATGCTAAGGATTTTTGAAGCGAATTTTTCTTCACTGTTAGTTATTTTTAGAATATTTTTGCTTTCTGGAATTCCTTCGGCACCAACAACTGTGGTTACAGTGGGAATTCCTTCGGCAATAGCTTCGATGATTTTACCTTTAACACCGGCTCCAAATCGAAGTGGGGCAATAATAACTCGAGTTTTGGAGTAGTATTCTTTTAGCTCTTCATCCGAAACAAAACCAGTCACATTTATTAAATCAGATTGGAATTTAAGAATTTTTTCAGTGGGACCAGATCCAATGATATTGATTCTGGTTTTGGGAATGGTTTTTTGAAGAATTGGATATATTTTTTCTAAAAACCATAGTATTCCATCTTCATTTGGTTCGTGTTTAAAACCACCAACAAAAGTGATATCCGTTCTGGAATTGAAATTGTTATTCTTGCTAAGCGGAAATTCTTCATCATAAATAAAGGTAGGAATAACAGTGATTTGTTTATGAGGGAGCTGTTGTTTTAGGACGGCTTTTTCATGTTCGCTTATCGTAATAATAACGTCACTTAAATTAAAAATATTCATTTCTCGTGTTTTGCTTTGGTTGGCCTGGCGAAGATATTGGGGATCTTTGGTTATGGCGTATTGTCTTAATTCTCTTAAAAATGAAAAATCAACGGCGTTATAAACAATTTTGGCAGCAGTGTTTTCTTTAATAAAATCAACGTATTTAGAGGCAATATGGCCTCGGTGTAGGTATACAAAATCAAGTTGTGCGGAATTTTCTTTGATCCAGTCTTGCCAGTGTTTTAAGTACCAAACGCCATAAAGAACTTCGACTCCCATTTGTTGAAGTAGTTCAGTGTATGGTTCGTGTTTATAAAAATTATCACCCAAAAATTTAACGTTATAACCGAGTTTTACAAATAATTCGATGTATTGATAAATGGTTCTGGATCCAGCGTCTTTGTCAAAATGTGGGACGTAATGGTCAATAATTAGAATAGTTTTCTTGTCTTTAGTTTTGTCTCTGGCCCAAAAAACGTCTTGGCCGTTTTCAAAGTGTTCTTTTTCTAAAGTTTCTCTCCATTTTTCAATGAATTTTTCTTTGTTAATTGCTTGGTATTTTTTTAAGCCAGAATTTTCGTCGGTCCCGTGTGAAATTCCTTCGAAATGCACCACCACTGATTGTGGTTGATATACAACTTTAAAGTCGTGTTTTCTTACTTCAAAGGCTAAATCACTGTCTTCGAAATAAGCAGGGACGTATCTTTCGTCAAATCCTCCAATTTCATCCCATAGTTTTTTGCTTAACATAATGGCCGCGCCAGAGATGTAGTCGGCTTCTTTTAAATAGTTATATTCGGGGTTGCTGGGGTCGTTTAGGCGGCCATAATTCCACCCTGAGGCATCTTGCCAAATTATTCCTCCAGCCTCTTGTAGTCTTCCGTCTGGGTATACTAGTTTAGATCCAACCATACCGATTGATTTGTCACTTTCAATTAAATCCACAAGTGATTTAAGCCAGTTTTTTTGGACTTGAGTATCATTATTAAGGAAGAAGACGTATTTTCCGACGGCTTGTTTAGCAGCGTTATTACAGTTTTTTAAGAAGCCTAGGTTTTCTTCAGGGCGCGCAACTTTAATGTTTTTAATGTGTTTTTTAATATCTTTGGTGGTGTCTGAGGAACAATCATCAGCAATAATAATTTCGTAGGAGATATCTGGGTGAGTGTTTTCAAAAATAGACAATAAGCAGCGGTAGTTGTAATCCCAGGCGTTATAAACAGGAATAATAATAGAAACCAAAGGATTTTTATGTTTTTTGAATTTAATTGTTTTAGTGGTGTCTAAATTATCGTCGAAAAGGCTAATGCTTTCAGGGGTAGCTCCAGATTTTTTAGCTGATAAGTTTCGTTGGTTTAGATGATCGTCGAATTTTTTAATTAAAATGTCGTAACCGTCTTTTTTGGAGGCGCTTAAAAATTTCTTTATGTTTTTTAGACGTAAAGTTTTAAAGAATTTAATTGGATTTCTAAGGGCTCCTAAAAACATTTTACAGAGCAGTCTTCTTTTGCTTCGTGGTGGGATTAGGATTCTTAATGGTTGAATAAGTAGATATCCTAACTTATAACTACGGGAGTTTAAGATAATGTTGATAGTGTTTTCGTGGTCTTGAATGATGAAATTTAGCCTATTTATGAAGTCTTCCTTTTCTTGAAGGCTTGCTTGTAGTTTTTGAATGGAGTCTTCTCTTTCTTGGAGATTTGCTTGCAGTTTTTGGATGGAGTCTTCTCTTTCTTGAAGGTTTGCTTGTAGTTTTTGAATGGAGTCTTCTTTTTCTTGAAGGTTTGCTTGTAGTTTTTGAATGGAGTCTTCTCTTTCTTGAAGGTTTGCTTGTAGTTTTTGAATGGAGTCTTCTCTTTCTTGAAGGTTTGCTTGTAGTTTTTGGATAGAATCTTCTCTTTCTTGAAGGTTTGCTTGTAGCTTTTGAATGGAGTCTTCTCTTTCTTGAAGGTTTGCTTGTAGTTTTTGGATGGAGTCTTCTCTTTCTTGAAGGTTTGCTTGTAGTTTTTGGATGGAGTCTTCTCTTTCTTGAAGGTTTGCTTGTAGTTTTTGGATGGAGTCTTCCTTTTCTTGAAGTGAAGATTTAAGAGTTTGAATTTCTTTTCTCTCTCTAGTGAGTTCTTTATCAATTTTTTGAGCCCACTCAGTTCGTTCTTGAGATTCTTTTTGAAGATCTTTAATAAGTTTGTTTTTTTCTTCAACCGTTTGGTCAAGGCCTTGGGCCCATTTGGTTCTTTCTTCTAATTCAAATATTAATTTATCACCGGTTTCCTTTTGAGCTTCTACGGCATCAGTTAAGGCAAAGGCCCATTTGGTTTTTTCGGCAAGTTCAGCTTTTAATTGAGTGACAATATTTTTTTCTTCATCAGAAGAATTCACGGTGTAAAGGTTAGAATTTATATTTAAAATACTCTATATCTTTGGCAAAAATATCAGCAACTTTTACCTTGGTTTTTTCGTCGTAATAATCTTGGTAGGGTTTATGTTTAGAGCTGTTGGTTTTTCTTAATTCAGCGGTAACTTCTATTTTTTCACAAACTTTTTGAAAGTCATTTTCTAGGTTCTCGAATCTTCCTATAAAATCGACAATAGGTTTATTGCTTTTATCCATTAAAAAATCGCATTGCGGACATAAAAACATAAATTGTGGGAAATAACCGACTTTAGCATTCATAACAAAATCGTGAAAAGAGGTTGATTCATCTATTTCCCATATTTTGTGTAGGTCTTTTCGGCTTTGAGTGATGTAGCTATATAAAGAAACAACTACATCCCAGGGATTTCGGACAAAG
Source organism: Candidatus Peregrinibacteria bacterium (assembly GCA_018659585.1). Lineage (GTDB taxonomy): Bacteria > Patescibacteriota > Gracilibacteria > UBA1369 > UBA12473 > JABJMC01. Next base: position 14,801 of record JABJMC010000022.1, on the reverse strand, counting down.
CCAAACTTAAAATAGGAATCCCATTTTTTTGGATAACGTTTTTTGATTTCGATGGCTGGTAAATGTTGTAAGCAAGTCATTTCACCGTCTAATCCTCGGATAGAGCTTAAAAGCATTCCACCTATGTTTTTGTAATAAGTTCCTTCTTTATCTTCAAATCCATAAAGTTCATTGTCTTTTTGAAGGTCCAAAGTTTTTTCAATACTGTCACCAGCGGTTTTTACTAGGTGTATAAAAATAAACTTTTTGTCGTGCGATATAGGCATAAGAACATGGATTAGGCACAAGGATTCTTCCACATCTAGCGATTATTATCAATATCCCATAGAATGTGAGCATGAAAAAGCTTTTGGATGAAATAATCCCGGTTGTTAGGCAGGCTGGCGAGGAGATAATGAAAATCTATGACGAAGATCATGGTATTCAAGAAAAAAAAGATAGATCACCGGTTACAAAAGCGGATTTATTGGCGAATGAAATGATTTGTAATCATTTGGAGAAATATGGATATCCGATTCTTTCTGAAGAAAGTAAGGATGATCATTCACGATTGACTGCAAAAAAAGTTTGGGTGGTGGATCCATTGGATGGAACGATGGATTTTATTCAAAAAACAGATGAGTTTTCGATAATGGTTGGATTGTTAGAAGATAATGTGCCGGTGTTAGGGATTGTTTATCAGCCCGCTCAAGATAAATTGTATTACGGGATTAAGGACCAGGGTTCATATCTTGTTGAAGGAGATAAAGAAACAAAACTTCAAGTTTCAAATATAACTAATTTAAGCGAAGCTAGAGCTATTATTAGCCGCAATCACCTAAGCGACGAGACTCTCGCCATTTTAAATAAGGTTGGCATCTCCCAAATGGTTAAATGTGGCAGCAATGGTATTAAAATTGGTAAAATAGCGGCTGGTGAAGCCGACTTTTTCGTCAATCCAACTGATAGAATGGGGGAGTGGGACAGTTGTGCCCTAGAAATTATCCTTAAAGAGGCTGGAGGAGAGATAACTGGTGTTAACGGTGTGCCACTCGTCTATAATCAAGAAGAGCCCCGCAATCGCTTAGGAATACTGGCTACAAATAGAAAGCTTCAATTGCCTGGACTACAGTCTTAATATCCTTCTCAGCTAAACCATAATACATAGGCAAACGAAAAAGTCGTTCACTATCTTTGGTGGTATATCTATCTTCTCCATAGAAAACCCCAAATTCCTGCCCCGCTGTCGAAGAATGCAATGGGATATAATGAAAAACAGCTCCAATTTCGTGTTCACGTAAATGTTTTAGTAGGGCTGTTCTTTCTTGCAAATCCTTCACTTTCAGATAAAACATGTGGGCATTGTGCTCACAACCTTCTGGAATAACTGGCAATTCAACTTTGCTCGCTTCAGCCAGCGGACTTAATAATTCAAAATACAATTCCCAACTTTTGAGACGATCTTCGTTAATCGCTTGAGCTTTTTTTAACTGAGGTATTAGATAAGCAGCATTTAATTCGCTTGGTAAATAACTAGACCCAACATCCACCCAAGTATATTTATCTACTTGTCCGCGGAAAAATTTAGAACGATTAGTTCCTTTTTCGCGAATTATTTCTGCTCGTTCAACCAAGGCCTCATCATTTAACAAAATCGCTCCTCCCTCACCACAAGTATAGTTTTTAGTTTCATGGAAACTATAACAGCCAATATCTCCAATCGTCCCCAGCCATTTACCTTTGTATTTAGCCATCATGCCCTGGGCGGCATCTTCGATCACTTTTAAATTATGCTCACGTGCAATTTCCATAATTCGATCCATCTCACACGCGACGCCGGCATAATGTACTGGTGCGATCGCCTTTGTTTTATCAGTAATCGCGGCTTCAATTAAATTTTCATCGATATTCATAGTATCCGGTCGCACATCGACAAATACAATTTTAGCTCCACGCAACACAAAAGCATTCGCCGTTGAAACAAAAGTATAAGAAGGCATAATCACCTCATCCCCGGGCTGAATATTACACAGAATTGCTGCCATTTCGAGCGCAGCTGTACAAGAAGTAGCAAGCAAAGCCTTTGCACAACCAAAATTATCCTCAAACCATTGGCCACATTCCTCATTAAAGGGTCCATCTCCGGTAAGTTTTCCATTATCAAAAGCCCGTTGTAAATAATCCCCCTCAGATCCTAAAATTACTGGCCTATTAAATTTAATCATTTAATTCTATATAAAAGCACCGAAATTATACAGCAAAATACCAACTATAATAGCCGCCATTCCATACACTTCTTGCTTGGTTAATTTTTCTTTCAAAAATATCACCGCCAAAGCTACCGCCAAAATAATAGATAAAGCTGTTGAAACATATACTACGTCTATAGGAAGATTTATTAATGCTCTATAACTACAATAAGGGACTAAAACAAAACAAAACAATGAAATTCCTACTAAAGTTATATTCTTAGTCAAAAAATATTTTTTGTAAAAGAATTGCCCCAATACTGTGAACATAATTGCTAAACCTAAAAAGACTAAAGACAAAGTCATATATTAATTTTTTTATTATTAACCTTTTTTTGAATAAGAATCACTCCAATGATTATAAAAATTATTCCTATAATTTTAGCAAACTCAATTTCTGCCTCTCCTTTAAAAAGTGCTACCCCATAAATTAAAGGGAAAAATACCGCTGTGATGGGGTAACTTTTACTTAAATCAAATCTTTTATGAATTACTCCCCATCCCACAAACTTTAAAGCATTCACCAAAAAAGCTAAGCCAATTAAAACACCTGCCATTAAAGTTAAAGTCTCACCCAAAGAAGATGCATGATCAACAATTAATGCTGATAACACTTGTAATAAAACCGTAAAAAAAACTAAAAAAAACTTAATCATAGCCACTCAGTTAAGTTATCACCTAAATATTCTTTCAAAGTTTTATTGTAAGGTTGAAAATAATTCTTTAACTTCTTTAGAACTTTCTCACTAACAACCTCTTTATCTTTTCCAGTATTTGTTTTTTGACCTAGTAAAGTTGGTTCAAAATTTCTATCCACTTCCAAGTATTCATATAATCCCTGCACCTGATTAATGTTTCCTATTAGTCTTTCAAAAATTAGAATTTTTACATTTTTTTCACCAAAACAATCCAAATACTTTTTAATAAACTTCATATATTCACCGCGCCCTAAATAATTAAATGGGTCAGTTGAAATATGGTCAGGATATGTTTCTGGTGGGATTTTTTCTAAAAAGACTTCACTAATTGTTCTTTTTTCAAGACCGTTATTCACACTAAAGTAGTAATTTGAAAGTGCTCGTTGTATTGGATCTCTTAATATAAAAATTATTTTAGCTTCTGGAAAATAATTCTTGATCCTATCCGGGACTACTTCACTCTCATAATAGCTAGTGCTTTTTTCACCCAGGGTTTTAACATCACTTTCAATTTTGCTAAAATATTTATTTTCATAAAAATCAATTCCTTTGTTGTAATCCTCAGAAAGAAAAAATTTAGGCTCTGGTTTAACAGGTTTAGCCATAAGTATTTCCGAATGCTCATCCAAAACACTATATAAGTAAGTAGTACCGCTCCGTTGTGCGCCTACAATAAAAAAATGATTATTAGTCATCGTTATTAATTATCTCTTTTACAATAAAGCCTTTGTTTGAAGTAACTTGATTTAAAACTCGCGCTAAATACTCGCCTATCATTCCTAACATCAAAATAATAAAACCACCCAAAAAAGAAACCAACACCACCACTGTTGTCCAACCTGGCACAGAAGAGCCAAATATCAACCCAAATATTAAAAACCGAAGTCCTAAAAGAAAACTCACCAAAGACACAACAAAACCGGCCGCGGTAAAAAGTTTAATGGGATAAGAAGAATAATTAAACAATAGTGCTCCCACCAATTTTGAAATTTTAAATAGACTATAATTAGATTTTCCAATTTCACGCGCTCGATGCTCCACCATCACGTTGCCCACATTATGCGAAAACATTAAAACTAATCCTGGAATATACGGGAAAGCCGTCTGATAATTAATCACCCTTTCAATTACATCGCGTCGGATTAAACGAAAATTGGTTAACGTAATATTTTTGGGTTTATTAAAAATTTTAAAATTAAGATAACCAATAATTTTTGTACCTAATCTTCTCTTTAAGCTGTGTTTTTTCTTTCTAAATTTTCCAAAAACTACATCATGACCCTCTTTTGCTTTGTTTAGTAAATGAATTATTTCCTCTGGAGGGTTTTGCATATCATCATCCATGGTTACCACGTAATCTCCGGTCGCATGGCAAAAACCACAAAAAATCGCATTATGCTGCCCATAATTTTTAAGCAAATTAATAGCAATGATATGTGGATATTTTTGCGCCAACTCCTTCACGATCTTCCAACTACCATCTGGACTATGATCATTAATTAAAATAATTTCATAGTCTAAATTTTGATTTTCAAAAAAACTAACTACATTTTTTGCAGTTGTCCCCACAATCTTCTCACTGTTATAAACAGGTATTACTACTGAAATTTTTTTCATAAGTCATTTATTAGTATTTGCTTATCAAAACTAACAAAAGCTATAATACACCATAAGTAAAAATATTTTTATATGACCATCAAAAAAAGGTTTTTTTTAGCTTATTCATATCTATATAATATTCTGTTTCTTTTCTTAGAAATCAGCCCGCCATTTTTTAGAAATTTGGTTTTTAAATTATTATTTAAAAAACTAGGCAAAAAAACATTTATCGATTACCGAACCTATTTCCGCTATCCATCAAAAATTCAAATTGGCAGTCATGTCTCTGTTAATCGAGGCTCAAAATTTTTCCCAATCCAACAAGTAAAAAACGTGGAAATCATTATTAAAGATCATGTTGCCATTGGACCAGATGTTACTATATTTGCTGGGGGTCATGATCATAATTACCTAAATCTGCCGGTAGTTGGTAAAACTGTTACTATCGAGAAATACGTTTGGATTGGTGGTAAAAGCATCATATTAGGAGGAGTAACCATTGGCGAAGGAGCTATTATTGGTGCTGGTTCAGTGGTGTCAAAAAATATCCCTCCTTATACAATTGCCGCAGGTGTCCCAGCCAAAGTTATTAAAAAAAGAACACTTAAAAATTAAAATCATTATTAAGAGGAGATATATCAAGAAGATGGAAATTTCTATCTTCTATCATTAAAACTTCCTCATTATTGATTAAGGATTGAATTAAATCATATTCACCTTCTATATAACAGCTACTACTATCACTACACGGATTATCAATATAGTCGGTAGGATAAATAATATAATCAATTCCGGCCCAACTTAAATATTCAAGAAACTCATCCATTTGTTTTAATAAAGGTGTTCTCATTACTAAATGGCTAAAATTATCTACTCTACAAGGTAAACGATAAGCAATATGTGCAATATCACTATTAACAAGTAGCGCGTTTTTATCTGTTCCGTTTTCATTTATATAGTTTGCTATTTCAGGCAAGCCGTTAGCTTCAAAGCTTCTAATATTTCTATCTATTGTTTCAATAATTGGTTTACTTAAATCAAAATCAAATGGTTCAGCCCCTGTAGACCAAGAGGGATGCATCATAAACATAAAAAATGATTGTCCTATAATAAAAATTACTAAAGGTAGCAATAAAATTTTGCGATAAGAGATCTCCGCCCTTATGGTAATTGTATAAAATAAAACAATAGAAAATATCAAAGGAATTAAATAATAATTACTATCACCTCCAGCAACACGTCCATATTGCATTAAAAGCAAATAATGCAATCCAATTAAAATGATCGGCAATAATAATAAAAGTTTTGCACTATATTTTCTTATTTTTATTTTTCGTACTAAAAACAAACACATCATTATTATAAATAGATACAAAACACTATTCCCAAACCAAGCCATTATGATATGCCCGAACTCACTTGGATTAAAAAGCACTCCATATAAATAATTCGCTGTTTCTAAGTTTAAATATTTAAATCCAAAAAAATCATTAACGACACTATAGCCATAACTAGCCAATGGATATTTAATCTCAAAACCCAAAAAATCCCAAAGACTACGAAGAATCCAAAAAGGATAACCGGTTAAAACATAGGTGCGATAAGAAATTCCAATTACAACCAAAATTGATCCAATTAAAACTCCAACGTGCTGATTATTACTGAGTTTTTTTAAATTAGAAATAAAAATCTTCAAAGCACCGCTTTTTATCCCCCCCATTATTGCTCCTAATACTAAAAATGGTCCATATGCAAAACTCGTATATTTACTTCCAAAACACAAAGCTACCGCAGATAAACCTAACCAAAAATGTTTATTTTTTTTGTTCTCTATCCATTTCCAAAAATTAAAAGCTCCAAAAAGCATCAAAAAAGTAACAAATATATCCGGCTTAGCAGTAACTGCAAAATTTGAAACAACTGGGATAGTAGCAATTAAAGCAACTCCTATTAAGGCCCATTTAGTATTAATTTTAAATGATTTCAAGAAGCTATAAATTGTAATAAACAGTAATATTAGAAAATATATATTCCCAGAATAAATAAAGTTGTAATCACTTAAATTACTAATTGGTAGCAAAAATAGCTCAAAAAGTTTTGGGTAATAGTAAACATTAAAAGTGTAACCGAGATGATCAAAAAATGAATTTGGCCCAATCAAAACATTTTCGGGTCGTAAGCCATACCAAATCGAATCATAACAAACCACAATATTAGCTTTGGCAAACATCGCCAAAATAACAACCCAAATAAAAGAAGAAATCCATTTTTCCGTTTTTGGTAATTTCATAAAATTCTTCAATATTTGCCAACAAAATGGTTTATATAAACCTTTTGTTAAACTAACTATCCCCACAAATCCTGTTAACCATCTTAAGTCAGAAAAACGACCGTGTCCTAATAAAGACATCAGTAAGGCTAAAATAGTCCAACCTATTAGCCCAATAATAAACCATTCTAAATAGGCATTTAGTGTATCTTTATTTTTTTTTATTCTTTTTAAGAATAAGCTTTCTAGCCACCTTCCAAAAGATATTATTATTTCAAAATATAATAAAGCTACCAAGGCGGCTACTAAGCCTTGGTGTAATCTTAAAAATAAGGCAGAAATAAGCAAAATCCCAACAGTAGACATTTTGTTTTTAAAAAGCCAAATGAGTAAGGTGAAAATTAAAAATACAACCAATAACTCAATCCCGCCTTCTCTAAATTGAGGTTGTTGAATATGCCAAGCGTACGGTCCATTCGTAATTAAGTTTTGATAGGGGAGCCATTGAAATATTACAGCTAGGCTGAGACTTATAACGCTTGTAATTATTAACCCAAAACCAAGTTTATTGTTTAGCATAATTTAGAACTTAAAGCTTATAAATCTTTACATTAATTAAGGGTTCTTTACAAATTGCTTTATAATATTTCTTTTAAATACTATACTCTTTAAGCTTAAAAACTTAAAAATATTGATGGAAAAATCTAAATGGAAGTATTATTTTGAAATTACAATGGCTTTGGCAAGGACTGATTTTAAGCTTCGCTATCACGGTTCTTTGCTCGGTTATTTTTGGACACTGATAAAGCCTCTTATGATTTTTGGAGTCCTTTATACGATTTTTACTCTAATCATGAGGTTTCCGGTCGAACACTATCAAATTTATTTATTACTTGGTGTAATTATTTGGAATTTTTTCGCAGAAGGAACTCAGTTTGGTTTAGCCTCTATTTTTAGTAAAGCCAATCTTGTCTCAAAAGTTTATTTCCCTAGAATCTTAGTTGTCATTGCTTCTACTGTTAGCGCTTCGATCACTTTTATTTTGAATTTTTTGGTTTTTATTGTTTTTGTGATTGCAAGTGACATCAGTTTTTCACCATCAATGCTGTTTTTTCCCTTTTATTTAATTGCTTTGTATTTTGTAATTTTAGGAACTTCCTTAATATTATCTGTTCTTTATGTCAGGTTTCGCGATTTAAGTCATATTTGGGAAATCATGCTCCAAATTGGTTTTTGGTTTACCCCAATTTTCTACACTTTGGATATTGTTCCCGTTGAATATCATCGATTCTTTTATCTGAATCCTTTAGCACGCATTATTCATTACTCACGCACTATTTTCTTAAATGCAGATATCCCTGCTTTTAAATATAATTTAATAGTTTTAGTTTTCAGTGTAGGAATCCTATTAATAGGATATTTTATTTTTAAGCGCCTTAACAAAAATCTCATCGAACATTTGTAACTATGACTTACGCTATTACAGTCCATAATTTAACTAAAACTTTCAAAATTCCTCATGAAAAAAGAGACACTTTAAAGGAGTATTTCACTGGACTATTTAAGAAAAGAACCTATGAAAAATTTGATGCTCTGCACAATCTTTCTTTTTCAATCAAAAAAGGTGATTTTATCGGAATTATTGGTGCGAATGGCAGCGGTAAAAGTACTCTTTTAAAGATACTGGCAAATATTTACACTCCCAGCAAAGGACAAATCCAAGTTAACGGAAAACTCTCTCCTTTTTTGGAGCTTGGCGTCGGTTTTAATTTTGAGCTTTCTGGGAAAGAAAATGTTTATTTAAATGCTGCCTTGCTAGGACTCTCCAAAAATGAAATCGATGAGCGTTATCAAGAAATAGTTGAATTTTCCGAATTGGAAAAATTTATGGACATGAAGTTAAAAAATTATTCTTCTGGAATGTTCGTAAGATTAGCCTTTTCAGTAGCTATTCAAGTAGATGCTGATATTTTACTTATGGACGAAGTTTTAGCGGTTGGAGATAGTAATTTTCAAGAAAAATGTTTTCGTGTTTTTCGAAAACTAAAAAAACAAGAAAAAACAATTATTTTGGTTTCTCACGCCATGCCTAACATTGAAGAATTTTGTGACAAAGTGATTTATTTAAAAGAGGGATGCGCGAAAATGATTGGTCTAACGGGTCGAGTGATTCAGGCCTATAAAACAGATAATTTGGAAAAGGCGGAGGATGGACTAGAGAAAGAAAATGAGGATTTTATTAAACATGAAGAAACAGATAAGCGTTGGGGATCGCAAGAAATGGTTATTGATGATTGTGAGTTAGTTAATTCTGATAATAAGCCAATTTATGTTTTTACAGATAAAGATGATCAAATTCGTATAAGAATTAAGCACGTGTGCCATAAAGACATAGATAATCCGTCCTTTGGCATAAAATTATATAATGAGACCGACTTGCAGCAATTTGCGACAACTACTTTTGCTAAAGAGGTTAAGACAGCTAATTATAGTTCTGGGGATCAAGTTATTGTGGAATACGTAATTCCAAATGTTTTTTCTTCGGGGGAATATCATTTAACTGGGACGGTTGGCAGTCGTGATGGAAAATTATTTTATGATTGGCGTGAAAAATTCATTACCTTTTCAATAAAAAAGGAAAAAGAAATATATGGCAGTCTAGATTTACCGCATACGATTAGTATTTCCTAGATATCCGTTATCAAGCAGGTAATTAATAATTATTTCAACGGCTTTGTCGATGGAAGTTTCTGGAGTTTTAATTTCTAGCTCTGGGTTCTCAGGAGCTTCGTAAGGATCAGAAATGCCAGTAAAAGATTTGATTTCTCCAGCGCGGGCTTTTTTGTAGAGGCCTTTAACGTCGCGTTCTTCGCAAATTTTAAGGGGTGTGTTTATGAAAACTTCAATAAAATTAGGGATGTTTTTACGTAGTTTGGCGCGTTGTGATTCGTATGGCGAAATGAAGCTGGCTAAGGTAAGAATGCCATGCTTAGAAAGTAATCCAGCCACAAAACTAGCGCGGTCTAAGTTGATGTCACGGTCTTCTTTGGAGAACCCAAGACCTTGGCATAAATGTTCACGCATTACATCACCATCTAATTGTTCACATTCTAATCCGCGTTCTTTTAGACGTTTATAAAGGTGATTAGCAATAGTAGATTTGCCAGAGCCAGAAAGCCCAGTGAGCCAAAGAGCGGCGCCTTTTTGAGAGGTTAGTTCCTTATCACCATGGATAAAGGAAGTTTTTTTGCCTTTATCAATAATTACGCCAGCGGCAATGGTGTTGTTAGTAGCTTCATCAATGAGAATAAAGCTGCCGGTTTGTTTGTTCTTTTTATAAGTGTCAAAAAAGATGGGGTGTTGAGTGTGAATACTTAGCCTTCCGATTTCATTTAATTCTAGGGTGTCAGCCTCTTTTTCACGGTGAAGAGTATTAATATTAATGCGATAATTAAGTTTGGTCACAAAGGCTGAAGTTGAGTTAGTTGTTTGTTTAAGAATGTAGCGGTGATCTTTTTTCATGGAAGTAGTATCAAACCAACAAACCATGGCTTCAAAGTCATTGCTAGCGATGGGAAGGTTGTTGGTGCGCACGATCATATCGCCGCGGCTAGCGTCAATTTCGTCTTCTAGAGTGATAATGGCGGACATGGGAGTCGCCACTTCATCAACTTCTTTTTCGTCCCAGTATAGGGATTTGATTTTAGTTTCGACCCCAGAAGGAATGATCATAACTGGTTCCCCTTTTTTTATGGTTCCACTGGCTATTTTCCCAGCGTAACCACGAAAATCTTGATTAGGACGCATAACATATTGAATTGGGAATCGGAAATCGATTAAGTTTTTATCACTAATAGTTTGAACGTTTTCAAGATAAGAAAGAATAGTTGGGCCGTCATACCAAGTTAAATTTTCTTGGCGATTTACTACCATGTCTCCTTTCAGAGCGGAGATTGGTGTGAATTGGAGGTCTTTAATATCTAATTTTTCTGAGAATTTAAGGAAGTCTTTTTTGATTTCTTCAAATTTATCTTCTTTGTAATCAACTAAATCCATTTTGTTAATCGCAATTAGGATGTGTGGGATTCCGAGTAAGGAAGCAATGAATAAGTGTCTTTTGGATTGAGTTAGTATTCCTTTACGGGCGTCTACTAAAATAAGAGCTAAATTAGCGGTGGAGGCACCAGTAACCATATTGCGAGTGTATTGTTCATGTCCGGGAGAGTCAGCAATTATGAATTTTCTTTTGGGCGTGGAAAAATAACGATAAGCAACATCAATAGTGATTCCTTGTTCGCGTTCCGCGGAAAGTCCGTCTAAAAGAAGTGCTAAATCAATTTCTCCATTACCCTTTTTTTTGCTGGCTTTTTGGACAGCTTGAAATTGGTCCTCGTAAATAGCTTGGCAATCGTGAAGTAAGCGGCCAATTAAAGTTGATTTGCCGTCATCTACACTACCAGCCGTAGATAAGCGGAGTAATTGAATGTCATCTGATTGATATGGGTTTTTTGACATGGTTTAGGTTAAAAATAGCCTTCTTTCTTTTTGTCTTCCATTGAGCTTTCGGAACCATGATCAATAACACGAAGTTCGCGCTCTGATCCTTTGGCAGTTAATACTTCTTCAATGACTTTATCAACAGTGTCAGCTTTAGAAAGAACTGCTCCAGTGGAAGGGGAGCAACCTAAAGTTCGATAACGAATCATGAGCTCTTCAACTTTTTCGTTGTCCTCGGGTTGAACAAATTCATTTAGCATGTAGTAAATGCCGTTTCGTTGTAGGCATTTTCTTTTAGCGGCGTAATAGAGGGGGACGATTTCGATTTCTTCTTCTTTTATGTAGCTCCAGATGTCGGCTTCGGTCCAGTTAGATAGAGGGAAAACGCGCATGTGTTCTCCTTTTTCTAAGCGAGTGTTATAAAGTTCCCACAATTCTGGGCGTTGATTTTTGGGTTCCCAGGCTCCTTCTTTGTTACGGAAAGAAAAGATTCTTTCTTTGGCGCGGGCTTTTTCTTCATCTCTTCGGGCACCACCAAAGGCGGCATCAAATTCATGGGTTTTAAGGGCTTCGACTAAAGGCTTTGTTTTTTTGTAGTAGATGTATCTATCGGTATGGGCTTCGCGCGGGTCTAAATTCATAGCGATTTCTTCGGTGTTTTTATGGACAATTAATTCAACCCCAATTTTTTTGGTGTAGTAATCTCTGAAGTCATACATTTCTTTGAATTTGAAACCAGTATCAACGTGTAATAGTGGGAAGGGAATTTTCCCAGGGTAAAAAGCTTTTTCGGCGAGTTTAAGAAGGACTGAAGAATCCTTGCCAATAGAATAAAGCATTACTGGTTTTTTACATTCTGCTACGGTTTCGCGGATAATGTGAATACTTTCGGCTTCTAATTGTTTAAGATGATTCATTGTTATTTGTTTTCCATATTTTTTACAATTTCAGCCGCCTCAAACATACTCTCAAATGTGCCAGTGTCTTGCCAGACACCTTCAACAATCCCAGCTTTTAATTGGTCTTTGGCTAAATAGATTTTGTGAAGATCAGTGATTTCTAGTTCGCCGCGTGCGGAAGGAGTTAGTTGGTCAATATAATCAAAAACATATTCGTCATAGATGTATAAGCCAGTTTGAGCGTAATTAGATTTAGGGTTTTCGGGTTTTTCTTCAATGGATACGGCGTTCATTTGATCGTCGAATTCAATTACTCCAAAACGACGAGCATCAGGGACTTCAGTGGCAAAAATGACTGCCCCTTCACCTGATTCGTCAAATTCATCAAATTCTTTTTTGAATGAGTCGGTAAATAAATTATCGCCGAGAATTAATGAGCATTTAGAGCCTTTAGCAAAGTCGCGAGCAAGGCCGAGCCCGTGGGCGAGGCCGAGGGGTTGATCCTGCACTTCGTAAGAAAATTTAACGCCTTCTCCAAATTGTTTTCCGCTACCCAGTAAGTTTATAAAATCGCCGGAATGTTCAGGAGCTACAATTATTAAAATTTCTTTTACCCCAGCTTCCAATAAAGTTTGGATTGGGAAATAAATCATTGGCTTGTTGTAGAGGGGGAGTAATTGTTTACTCGTAACTTTGGTAATGGGATGTAATCTGGTGCCAGCTCCGCCAGCAAGAATAACGCCTTTGATCATGATTAAATGCGGTTATGTTTAGCAAGTAAGTCTTTCCACCAACTTTCATTTTCTTTGTACCAATTGAGTGTTTTTTGGATGCCTTCTTCAAAAGTAACAGATGGTTCCCAACCTAGATCATTTTTGATTTTTGAAGAGTCAATAGCATAACGTCGGTCATGGCCTTTACGATCTTCAACAAAAGTAATTAGGTTTTCGGAGGCTCCGACATATTCAAGAATGAGTCGCACAATTTCGATGTTTTGTTTTTCGTTGTTTCCGCCAATGCAGTAGGTTTCGCCAAGGCGTCCTTTTTCGATTATTTGATCGATAGCTTCGCAATGGTCTTCTACATATAACCAATCGCGAACATTTTTACCATCACCATATAGAGGTAGGGATTGTCCTTCGGAAGCTAGTTTGTAGAAATAGGGGATAAGTTTTTCTGGGAATTGGTATGGTCCGTAGTTATTGGAGCAAGTGCTAATTGTGACGGGTAGTTGAAAAGTTCGAAAATAGGAGTTTACTAATAAATCAGCCGCCGCCTTAGAAGCGGAATAAGGTGAACTGGGGTCATAAGCCATTTTTTCGTGAAAAAACGTTCCTTCGGTGTCGCCTAAGTCTCCGTAAACTTCGTCAGTTGATATTTGATGGAATCGAATTAGTCCGTTGTCTTTAGCCGCCATAAGTAAATTATGCGTGCCAATGACATTTGTCCTCACAAAATCATCTGGAGACTCGATACTTTTATCTACATGCGTTTCAGCCGCAAAATTCACCACTACATCAAATTTTTCGGTTTCAAATAAATCGCTCACAAATGATAGATCTGCGATATCCCCTTGAACGAATTTATAATTCGGATTTACTTCGAGAGCGGTGAGGTTTTCTAAATTTCCAGCGTAGGTGAGTTTGTCTAAGACCACGATTTTGTTTTCGGGATGTTTGCGGGCGTATAAATGGACAAAATTAGCTCCAATAAATCCAGCTCCACCGGTGATTAAAATTTTAGTCATTTGTATTGGATTTAGTCGCAATAAACAATTTTTGATCGACACCTAAATAGCCAAGTTTGTCTGACCAAAAAAAGAGTGCTTTTACAGAATTGAATCCTGCTTTTCTGAATTCATCTAGAAGTTGCCATCCAAAATGATAGAAGCATAAGCAGCCATCAGAATTGATAGGATCACCATGATATTCTGGGGGCATTAAATGTTCAATGGTTCCGTCTTGGCAAATGCGTGCTCGAACATTGTTTTTTTCTAAATCAGCCATAAATGGTACGGAAAACAACATTTGTCCACCAGCTCGTAGAACTCTGGCGCATTCTTGTATCGCTGTTTGGTAATTCGGAATATGCTCAAAAACATCAAAAGATAAAATATAGTCAAATGAATTATTAGCAAATGATAGCTCTGTTAATGATTCATTTCTTATGTTTTTAGAGTTATTTTCGCCAAAACCGCAGGTCGACCCTAAATACTCACTTCCTATTACGGAAGTGTAATGTTGTTTTAACCAAGCATATAAAGGTGTTGTTTGTTCTGTTATGTATATATCAGCGTTTTTATGTGGTGCACATTTTTGTTGAAAAAGATGAATAGATGCCCGCATGCGGTTATTTAATTTGCATTTTCCACATACTAGATGTTCTCGCCAGTTGGGATGTTTATCACCTTTATAATCAGTGACTGCATGTTGAAAATCAGTGTAAAATGATGATTCGTTATGACAAACGGCACAATATCCTTTTAATAAAAATCCTTCTGTATTACCAATTGATTCACATTCTAATTTGTATCGACGATTATATTCATCATGGCGCTGTAGTTTATATTTTAGAAATTCCTTTAGTGATTTTATTTCTGTGAAATCTATTT
>JABJMC010000021.1 GCA_018659585.1 Candidatus Peregrinibacteria bacterium | reverse complement strand
TTGTATTTTGTTCGTGGCGCTCAAAGAAAGTCTAATTTTGAATTTACGATGATTCAGTCGGATAATGGACCAGAGTTCTCACAAAACTTCACCGAAAGAATTAAAATAATTCACAGGCATAGCCGAGTGAGAAAATCTAATGACAACGCTCATGTAGAACGTTTCAACCGCACAATTCAAGAAGAATGTTTGGATAGAGTCCCAGAAAATATGAGCTCATATTTAAAAGCAATTTCAGAATATTTAGAATACTATAATCATGAAAGATTACATCTCGGAATTAACAAAAAAACACCCTCACAAATTATCAGTGAGTGTTTCCAAGCTATTGACTAGAAAACGGCATTCAAACTTGCTTAAAGATTTTAAGCGAACGTTAGATTAATAGCTGACGCAAAGCCCCCCCGGAGCCATTAAATAATGCTATAATCATCACACATTATATTTTTGACCAAACCGAAATAAAAAAAGCACTAAAAATCCTAATCATCCTATTTATCGTAATCGTCCTAGCTTTCGTGGCCTTCCTCACCTATATGGGAATATTCAGCAAAATTAAGATTGCGGAGCGCGAATTTGGATCTATCACCTACGCTTATATGGAGCATATCGGGCCTTATAATGAGGTTGGAACTCCTATGATGGAGGTGCATGAAAAACTCCTGAAAGCAGGCTTTAATCCAGCAAATGGAATCGGTATTTATTACAACGATCCTGCAATAACACCTGCCGAAGAATTAAGAAGTGAAGTCGGATCAGTAATCAAAGAAGAAAACATCCTCTCTTATATGTTCGGACCAATGAAGGTCTACCCGGCGTTCGGAGAATACCTCGAAGCACAAGGAATCGAAGTTCCAACAACAGGCATCGAATTCTACGACATGGAGAACGAGGTCATACTGTTTATGATGGAGCTTTAACACCTACCGCCTCCTCCTTTTAAATGGCTTACTCCGTGGCACAGAAGGTATCTTTGGGAGATCAGGCAAAGGCAAAACCGGCAACTGAAGCTTAATAAGTCTTTCAATGGCTTGCACATCTTTTCTTTGCTCAGGACAAGCAAAGGAAATGGCCTTACCAGAATGAGAGGCTCTCCCAGTCCTTCCAATTCTATGCACGTAATCTTCCGAATTATCTGGAAGGTCAAAATTGACCACCAATTCTATTTCCGTAACGTCAATCCCTCGTGCCGCAATATCTGTAGCCACCAAGACTCGAAAACGGCCAGCCTTAAACCCTTCAAGCGCCGCTTTTCGCTGATTTAAAGAACGATTTGAATGTATTTCGGCAGCACTGTGTCCAATTCCATTAATAACTCTAGCAATTTTCTTCGCTCCATATTTTGTGCGACTAAAAACAAGCACTGTACCTTTATATTCGGTAAGCAACTGACTAAGTAACGCCATTTTTTGATTTTTTGGGACTATAAAAAGCTCCTGCTCAACTTTCTCTGCAGTTGACCCAGAAGGCGCAACCTCCACGCGTAGAGGCTTAGCCATATATTTATTAGCAATCTGAGAAATTTTGGCAGGCATAGTTGCCGAAAAAAGCATCGTTTGACGCTTACTTGGCAAAACAGCCATGATTTTTTTTATCTGTGGCTCAAAACCCATATCCAGCATTCTGTCTGCTTCGTCCAAAACTAACACTCCAATATTATGCATAGAAAAAGTTTTTTGCTGCAAGTGATCAATCAACCTTCCCGGCGTAGCAAGAATTATATCAAATTTCGCTTTAAGCTTTCTTATTTGAGGCCCAATATTTGTTCCACCAATAATCACAACCGTTTTCAACCCAATAGGTCTACCAATTTTTTGTAAGGTCTCATCTGCCTGAAGTGCCAATTCACGAGTAGGACAAATTATCAAACCCTGACATTTTAATGCAGAAAGTCTTTGCAACATTGGTATGGCAAAAGCCAAAGTTTTTCCAGTACCAGTTTGCGCAATACCAATCATATCCTCGCCACGTATCGCTATCGGAATAGCTTTATACTGAATGGGAGTTGGTTTCACAAATTTAAGAGCATCGAGGCGCTTCAAAAGCCCAGGCGCAATGCCAAGTCCATAGAAAGTTTCATGAGAATTATTGTTCATGTGTCAACTATAGCCTATTAACTTCCTTTAGCTTCATGAAAATTCAATAATGCAGATGCTATCGGGTATAAAAACCTCTATCCGTATAAAAGTATTCCTATAACAACGCCTGTTTGAATTACAAAATATGCAGTATGGGAAAAAACTATTGGCCATATTTTATGAGCAAACCCATATAGTATCCAAATAGAATCAACAAAAAGCCATACTGTCCATGTTATAAGAGATAATCCTCCCGCGTCTTGTGAAAGCCATATTTTCGATAACTGCGGCAGGGTAATAATTGGCCCGAGTATTCCTATAAACAAAATTACTTTATCTAATAAACTTTTCCACTTATTAGGATGTGGATACAAATCATGTTTTTGATGAATTCTTTTTCTTATACTTTGATGGTGTTTCCCCGCTGAATATTCGTCCATAAGTTTTTTATTTCATACAGCTTATTACTATGCGACCACTATAACTCACATCCCACCCCCATACAAAAACTCCGGTTCAATCCTTTCTATCAAAAACGCATCAGTCAAAAAAAACCGGCCTAACTTACAACCATTCCCCCCAAACCCTAGCCATTTAATAGACAATTAAGTATTAAAATGTATAATAGAAATCCATTAGGTCGTGTTTTAAGGTTTTTTTTATAATTTCCTCAAATCAAAACTTAGAGGATTATATTTTTTTAACCTTACTATCATGGAAGGTATCATCAAAAGACTGAACGAAAAAGGTTTCGGTTTTATCACAGTTGAAGGACAAGACAAAGACGTCTTCTTTCACGCTAACGACTGTAGCGCTGGCAATTTCACAGAAATGCAAGAAGGCGACGCCGTTACTTTTGAAACTGAACAATCAGACAAAGGTCCAAAAGCCGTTAATGTTGTTTTAGCCTAATTAAGAGCTAAATCAAACTCAGCTTGGACATCGTCCACTGAAACCAATTTAAAATGACGGCCCTCTTAAGAGGGGTCGTCATTTTTAAATCACCCAAGTTCGGATATCGTACGCTAGGGAGAAATTTTTGAATTTCACCTCAGCACCCAAAATGTTCCTTCAAAACCCCAAACATCACTCTCATGTGCTCGGCAATGAGAGAATTTTCTATAACTACCCCCGATAAATCAGTAGGGTCATAAGAAATAAAATTCACAAAATCACCATGAATAGCCACTGTTAATTTAAAAGGATTTTTTTTAGGATCCACAAAAATCACTTCATCATAAACCCCCTGCGCTTTTTTGACATATCCCCGCGAATCCCTCCCATCCAACAAAATCATCTTATTCTTATTTTTATGCTCTTGAGATTTCGAGACATAAACTTCTTCAACATATTCCCGAATTTTAGGATGCATATTCCCATGACTCGAAATAAACAACACTGTCTCATCCGTGGCACAACAATTATCAATTGTACGATAAAGAGATTCTAACCCTTGATAGTATTTAACGTTCGGAATTAACTGCCGATTTTGCAAACCCGCTAAAACCGGTAACATATCCTTAAAATCACTAATTTGCTTTCTCACCTCCGCCTGACGTTGTAATAAAATCGATTCCAACATTTCTGGTGGGATCACCGAAAAATACGTAGAACTATCACGTTGATCCTTACTCGCAACTCCCTTATTAATTAACTCCCCAAATACAAAACCAACCGTCGAACGAGCAATCCCGCTCTTATTACTTAAAGTACTCACCGTCTGAGGACCCATTCGCAAAGAACACAAATAAAGCTCGGCCTCCTTTCCACTTAACCCAATACTCTCCAAAAACTTCTTAACGTCAGTAATCATTGGCAAAAAAAGTTAAATAACAAAAAAGGACTACAACCTAAACCTATCATAAACAAAAGTCAAACAACAATAACTACTGGCAAACAGCCTGACTAAAAACTACTTGAAAGTCCTGACTAAAAACACCTGAGGCAAACAGCTTTTGCACAGAAGCCCATAAATCAGCGTCAACAGTCACAGATTCCTCCCTAGCATCCTCTCCCCGAAGCTCAGCCAACCACCGTTGGTAAACTGCTTTTAAAGGTGTTCCTTCAATCAAATCAAAAAACTCTTCTAAAGTCTCCCATTTAATTTTATCAAAAAGACCAAAAGTTACCCCAAAAATCACAGTTACACGAGAGCTTAAAGTATCCATAGGTGGATTTATAATCCAATCACTAAAAATTGCTTCTTCAAACTCATGCCGATTTGCTGTCCATCTAGCCACTCCTTTTCCGACCTCATCAAACTCTACCAAGGGCATCGCAACTTTCATCAAAAAAGCATAATCTTTCATTCCAGGACAAGCCTGACATTCAAAAGGAATCCATTCCGAAACTCTAGTCTCTAGCTCTTCCACTGGAATATCCCCGCTTAAAGCCTCGGCAAGGCCAGTTCGTCTTAACAAAAAACTCTGCCAGTATTTAGGTGGCTGATCCAAAGTTAAAATACTCCCACGCACATCTTGATCCAAAAAAGCGTCTCGCACTCGCTCACGATCGGTGTCATTTAAATCTTTATTTATATCAATCAATACTTGCAAAATATGGCGAAACTTTATTATACGCCTTTCCTCTTCTGCTACAGCCGCATCTTGATCAGCAGATAGACTTTGAAAACTTTCCAAAAGCTCTGTTTGAAAAGCCTCAACATTACGATCTATCCGAGCTTGAAAACCTTCTAAAGTTGATAAATCTTGTACTCCAGAACCCATAAATTCAACCAGCTCAAAATTAATTGCTGTTTGAGCCTCGTTAAACTCTATTAAACGCTCTCCTAACGCCTCTAACTGAGGGACATGATCCTTCATATAAGCTTCTAAAGACGCATAAGAAGTAAATGAATCCGGACGTCTCGCTGCTTTCATTCCAATCCCAGCCCGATAAGGGTTAGCTCCAGTAGCTTCCGGAACCTCTACCTCTTCAAATTCAAGTTCCTTTGCAAAAGGATGTGATCCTAACAAATTTTGCGCCATTTTCGTGGCCTCATCATAAGGCTTTTCGTCCTTGTGTCCCAATTTTACCCCTCCCGTAAAAAGCACCATTGCAATTTGATACAACACATACCTACAAGCTGCATTCATGGCCCGCAAATGATTCTCATTTCCCAGTGTTACTAAACCTTCATAATTCTTATTTTTATGTTTACGCGGTCGTTTATTACGAGGAACACATTCATACACTGCCTCTACAAATTCTGAATTTTGTTCAAAATTAAATAAATTCAAAACATCCTGATGCAAAACATCAAATCCTTCCTCAGATTCAAAGTCAGACATCATAAAAACTGGCACCACATCCATATCCTCACCTTTTAAACGAGCTTCATCCGCATTAAAAACTTGAACCGCTGCCCAAAAAAGCTGATCCTTAATTCCAATTAAACGCCTTTTTTCCTCCGCCATTGCCTCTCGTTCATACTCAGACATTTCGGGATAACGTCGGGCCAATTCATTCTCGATATTAACCTTTGAATTAGCCACCACCGCATAAACTGACTCCCCAGCCGCTCGTCGCCGCCCCAACTCCTCCATCAAACGAATTCCATCTTGTGTCTTAAAAAAAGGATCCTCAACCTCCATCTGAAGAGGCGGTAACCCAAGTGGATACCATTGTCCTTGACCCAACACCTCTAACTGCTCCCTAGGAGACTCCGGTCTAAAAACCTGTGATTTAAACAATAGGATTAGTGTTTCTCGATCCAATTCTGACAAAGGGGGTGGCAAGGAAGGAGCGAGCCCCGGGGGTTCCAAAGACATAGAGATGAATGTAATAGTTATTTATAATAAATCTTATTCAAAAAATGTCAATAGTAGTTACTACCTCTGCCACCAATCACTGGTGTCACCTTTTAAGCAAGCTTTCCAGATCAAGAATATTTATACATAAAACTAGAATTTTAAAACCAAAATTTAATTTGTAAAATTCATCCATACCCTTTTATAAACACAACCTATGAATAAAAGTAATTATCTTGCGACCTATCACGAATCTCAAGAAGCATTTGAAATATTTATGATAAAAAAAGCTACTCAAAAACACCTCATAAAACAAAGTGTTATTAATGGAGATTTTTGTTCATTCCTTAGTGCCCCAGAAGGAGAATTGCCAAACATTCTCTCCTTTAGCTCCGTAAAATTCAAACTCGTCAAACTAATTACAAAACACGACCAAAAACTTAAAACCATCACTGATTTAACTAAAAAAACAAACTTTATAAACCAGGCCTATGATGCTGAAGCTGCAGTTATTATTGCCTATGCCAAGCAACTTGTTTCCCAATGTCGTCGTGGCAGCGTCGAACAGTTAAGAAAATATCGTTACATCCGAACCGAAAAAGAAATTTCAGCCGAGGAATTAAAAGCTATTCAAAAACTAGCCTGGCAACACCACCGCTGCAACAGTCTTGATTTATCTCACCAAAAATTGGCTTGGGACAAACTAACTCCTTTAGAAGAAAAAATAAATGAAGCCCGACAAGAAAGACAGCTTGCCATTATGAAAAAACCTATTTCCTGAACCAGGCCTTCTTCCCTATTTACTCACGACGACTATCCTCGTATTCAACCTCAACATCATCCATTGATGCCACTCCTTCCTGAACAATTACATCCTCCAAAATATTATAAGTTTCATGATCAAATTTAATTTTTCGCACTCTTTTTTCCCCATCATAAACAAATATTTCAGTTGGAACCCCCTTCATAAATTTAAAATGAGGCGTTCGTAAAACCACTACATTTTCCAAAACATTTTCCACTTGGGTCCCACGAGCCAATTGATTTTCTTCTTTTTTAAAACCTTTAAAAGGAACCATTACTCTTCCGCGCGGAAAAGCCCGTGTAACCTTCCCCACTAAAACATTAAAAACACCAAACGGAGTCACCACGATCCCATCATGACAATCTGAGGCATACTCCCCAACCTTTTTTTCTGAATCATAAAAAGGTTTACCAGCCTCAAAAAACTCATCACGAAAACCAGTTCTCTCAAATAAATGATCTCCTGTCTGACCCAAATCCCAAATTAAATCACCTCGCCTCTCTAACTCAGTAACTCTAATTGCCTCACCCATATCAGCCCTTCCTTTTAAACTATCCTTCATTTCTTCAATAACCCTCCGCAACCGATCTAAGTTTGTATCATCAACAACATTCAAAAACTCAGCATCATCCAATCCTGCTGATTCTAACGCATCATCCACACTTGTATGCATATCTTTTAAATCAATATCCAAATCCAATCCTTGTTCCGCTAAATCCTCTTTCTTTTTTTGAACCATAGCTCCAAATAAAGCATCTATCACCAAACTTGTCACGTTCTCATCAAGAGACATTTGTGGCAACTCACAATACTCTAACCATTCATTTAACTGCGCCAAAGCTGGTTCTGGATCCTCCCACAAAAAAGCTGGGGAAACACCCTCAGCATCAACTGACCAAGCCAAATTACTCAAAATATCTAATCTTTGTTCATACGGCCCCTCCACTTCTTTACGTTTCTCTCTTATTTCCCGGCCCGAAGTAAAAGGTGAATCCGCAATCACAGCCCTCACTCTTTCTACCTCTGTTAAAAAACGCTCCAAATCTCCTACCCGATCATATTGCATTGCATCCCCTGTTAAACGCTTAAACTTTGCTTCAGCATGCGTCGGGATAGTAGTTGTCATTCCCGGAACAATTCCATATTTATCATACAAATAATCCATTAATCGCTCTAAATCTTGATCATCAAAAGGATCATTATCATCATGCATATAAAATTCATCCATCCAGGCACTCCTTTCTTCCGAAGTCATAGGCTCCAAAGTCTCATCAAAAAAATGACATTTTTGTTCAAAAGGAATTTGTTCCAAAAATTTAGAACTTTTAATTTGTAACGCTGCCAAATAACAAGGCCGTGCACATCCCCAACGACCACCCATACAACCGTTAACTGTGGCAAAACTAAATGTATTTCGAGTTAAAAAATGTCGCTCAGTATCATCAGTAACTTCACTTAAAGCAAAAGGAGTTTTGGAAACTTCACCTGTCTCATCGTAGGTCCTTTTCGAACCCTGCATAGTTGGCCGGAAAACGCGCATCGCCTTGGCTCGAAAAAAAGAAGCCAAATGCACTAACAAAGCTAAATCCCCCTGATGAAGAGTCTCAACTTGTAAACTTTTTTGAGCAACTAAGGCCTCCACGCGAGGCATACGATAAGGAAATTCACCTACCATAAATTATTCTATTAAAAATCTGTTTTTGGGACGGTCAACGATAATAATATATTTAACAAAATTTGTCAAGCCTTGCCCGTTAAAAAATACTTCAGATTTGTTAAGGTTGCAGCAATTAATGTCACCTTTTTTAGGTAAATAGATTAAGTTTAAAACTTAATCTTAAACTTAAAGAATGTATCCAAGTTATTCTATGCTGCTACTCCGAGAAAAATTAATTTATGAGATCCAAGCCAAGAAGCGGAAAGTGAAAGAAGTGGCAGAGATATTAGGAGTAAATAAAAGGACAGTAAGCCGATGGCTAGCGAGATACCGTTTCGAAGGCTTGGATGGGATTTGCCCTAAGAAACCAGGGCCAAAAGAAGGCAGCATTGCAGTTAACCGTACATCTGCAAAAAATGAAGAATTAGTCTGTTTTTATGGTAAAAATCATCCATTTGAAGGGCCTTCATTACAAAAAACTCAAGAAGAAAAGGCAATTATATTGCTTAGACGAACCTGGTGAGGAAATACAGATGGATGTTTGTTTGCCGTTTGGAAGAGCACGCAAAGAGCGTGTTTTTGATGCCATAGATGATTGTTCACGGTTTGTTTATGCAAAGATAATGCCAAATCATACACAAGCAAGCTCCATAAGGTTTGTGAATGAACTTATTTTAGCCATGCCATGCACGATTAAAGCTATTCGCACAGATTATGGAAGTGAGTTTAGCCAAGCATTCACAAACCATTTAGCCTCACTTGGTATTGAGCACCGCAAAAACGCTCCATACACACCACAGCATAACGGCAAAATTGAACGATACCATCGTACTTTTAAAGAGAAAGAAACCTTCTTTTGGCCCTTTTACGATAGCGTTGATGATTTAAATTACAGGTTAAAACTTTGGCTAAACCATTATAACTTCAAAATGAGACATGGAGGTTTAAATATGCACCGGCTAACGCCGGCGCAAAAAGTACTCTATGCTTCTTTAAGCAAATCCCTGCAACCCCATTTAAAAAAGGTGACTGGAACTCTGCAACTCAACAAGATTTTACAAAGAATAAAATTTATGTTTTAATAAAAACTCAATAACAAAATTACATGCATCCAGATTGTAACATCAGAGAGGCTCTTCAAAGCATTCCTGCTGGCTACCAAAGTGTTTCAGAAAGAGTAAGCCAACTAGATGATAACTATTACCCAGACGACGATGATTTAGTTGGATTTTCGACAATAGCCCAAGTAGGAAAACGCAACCCTGGTGATTGGGTTCGTAATAATCTCACTCCGTACCTCGATCTACGTCCAGACAACGGGAAATGGACAAATTTAGAAGGAGTAACTATTACTTCCTCACTTGATGACCCTGAACTAAACAAAGCGATTTTTCAATTTGTAATGCAATCAAAAAAAGCTAGAAGCATGGTCCAAAGAGAAGAAAAAAAATACCGATTTTTAGATCTTTCAATTACATCAGCCTCTGCACGCTCAAAAAAACGAGA
The DNA here is from genome assembly GCA_018659585.1 of Candidatus Peregrinibacteria bacterium. Taxonomy (GTDB): domain Bacteria; phylum Patescibacteriota; class Gracilibacteria; order UBA1369; family UBA12473; genus JABJMC01. The sequence continues at coordinate 12,454 of JABJMC010000021.1, read as the reverse complement.
CGAAAATTTAACCTTATCTATAAATGTACGCTATGGGCGTCATGCCACTGCGGGCATGAGTTTTTTCATGGATATTTCAAAAGATGAACTAACTGCTCTTCAACAAACACTTCCAGCGCCTAACGAAGAAGAGCCCCCCGACCAACAAATACCTTCTCCTGCCTCCCCTACAGAAGAAATAGCTCCCGTTTAAATCAAACTAATTTTCATGGACCGCGTAATTCCTTTATCCGCACATCTTAAAGTTGCTACAGATCTAGCGGATCAAAACGGCCCACCCCAACTTCAAAGCTGGCTTCGTTCCGAAGGAGACCCCAGTCAATGGATGGATGATGTCCTTCCAGATGAAGTTGAAATATATGAAGTTATTGGTCGATTAATAAAAAAACTTCAACGTTTCCCTGCTTTCACTCCAATACTAATAAGCAGCTTATATCATGCTCACGAAGCTGCTGCCGAAGACCCCGACGCTTACTTTCAAGAGGTCCTTTCCGAACAAAGAGATGGAATTTTACAAGCTTGTGAGCAACTCCCTGCTTTAGAGGAATTAGAACGACAATTAGCCCGCTTAATCAAAGGGACAGACCAACTTTTTGCCGAATTCAATCGACTTTCAAATGAAGCTGATGACTTTCAAACCTTTTTAAATAGTGGCTACATCAAGCCTTTAAGACAACGACGAGGAGAAAGCGAAGAAAGTCTTCAACAACGAGCCCTCCGTTATGGCCAGAAAATTTACAAAAGAAGAAAAAAGGCTTTCCAACAAAAGCTACGACGTTTAACTGACCTTAGTATCCTAATTACAGAAAGAGAGCATAAAATTCAAATATTAGAAAGACAAGTTGGCATCCGCCGTAATATTGACCGAAGATTAAAACAAATAGATCTAAAAATCGGGTCATTACCTGAATCTGAAACTCCATCCATCTCAAGACAACCACACCGGTTAGCAGCAGCCCAAAAACCCAGACAAGCACCGCAAACTAGGGGAAGGCATAAACGTCACAAGTCTCATTCCAGCGCTCGTCGCCGTTCAAAAAGAAAAGATCCAACCCCACCAACAACACCTCCCGAATCCGAGGACGGACAAAGCTTAACTACTATTGGACCTCTTAATTTATCCCTCCAAAAAATCAGAGAAGCGATCGCTCTTGCTGGACAAAATGGCAACCGGATGCGAATACTAATTACTAATGAAGCTCATCGCACCCGCTTTATAACTCAATGGCAACAACTTTTAGATCAAATGCAATTTACCGGAACAGTTGAATTCACAGACTTTCCCCGCAATGATGGTGATCTCTCGCCAATTCTAATCCCCCGCGGGATGAATACTCATGGCAGCCAATGGGATCGCACTTCTTTAGAAGCCCCTTATTTTGTAATTGATATTGATCGACCAAACCTCCTTCGCAATCATCTAGAGTCTGAAACTTAGTTTGTTACCTTTCCCTCACCGCATCGTATGATAAAGTACCAAAGTAAGGTTTTTTAAAACATCAAAATGGCTAACCCTAGCCCCTCCCCCACAACCCTCGAAGAACTTGGTGAAGCCTATGATCATTTTTTTCCAAAAATCTACCGCTTCCTTTATTACCGTACCAACGAAAAAGAAATCGCCGAAGACTTAACCAGCCAAACTTTCTTAAAAGCCATCGAAAAATTCCACCTCTTTTCACCAAAAAAAGGAACCTTTAATAGCTGGATTTATCGCATTGCCCGTAACACTCTCACCGATCACTACCGCACTAATAAAAAAACCTTAAATATTGAGGACATAATTAGCTTATCCACTGACGAAGACATCCCAAATAAAGTCCAAACCCAACTCAATTTAGAAGAGCTACAAGAAGCCTTAAAATCCCTAAACGAAACCCAACGCGATATTGTAATCATGCGTGTTTGGGATGACCTTCCCTATCAAGAAATCGCCGCCATTGTTGGCAAAACTGAATCTAATTGCAAAGTTATTTTTGGACGAGCCGTTAACAAACTCCAAACTCAAATAAACGTCTCTACAACCCTACTTTCAATCCTCATCCCCTTAACCTAACTCCTCATGAAACCCGATATTAGCCATCTACTCACCGAACTTTATAGTGCTGACCCTTCGCTCAAAGAACACGAAAAAGTACTTGAACCGATCTTAAAAAAACTAATTGCCGCCAAACCAGAAGCTCCAATTAACGAACAATTTAAAATTGAATTAAGACAGGAAGTTTGGAAGCAAATCGAAGCCAAACAAACATCAGGACAATCCTGGTGGGTTGGAGTGCCACGCTGGGCTTACGCGGTTAGTGGCGCAACTTTGGCAGCTTTAATTTTGGTCCCAACTATACTTATAGATCTAAACAAAACCGGAACTATCAATTCTGAATCTCCGCTCCAAAACATTTACGAAGAATCATCTAATGAAGATGAAGAAGAATGGGGCCGCGGTGGCATGGGCACTATGCAAGACTCAGCTGACGCCATCACATACATCCCCTACGCCACTTTTACTTATTCCTATAAAGGTGATGAGTTAATTCTTGATGGTGACTCTTCCGAAATATTCACAAAAAAAATATTCGACAACACGGCCACTCAAGTTAATAATTGGCTGACTGATCTCGACTTAGACCTTATTGATTTAGAAGGTTTTGAAGAATTTAAAATGTCCTACTTAACCATTGAACCAGAAGACGACATTGGTTATTCCGTCAGCTTTGATTATGCCAACAATATGATTTCACTTTCCTACTGGGATGAAAATTCTTGGGAAGGTGAATGGGACTACTCCAGTTCTAACAAAAGAATGTCCATCGAAGCAGTGGTTCAAATAGTCGAAGATTTTATTACAGACTACGACTTAGATTTAACCGGTTACGGCGACTTAATAATCGAAGATCAAGTAACCTACAATGGCTATGTTGAATCTTATATGACTGTTATTTATCCTATCGAACAAGACGGGCTTATCCTTTATGACGCCTGGGGTTCACCAGAAGGAATTAGCATTACTGTTTCCGTAGATAATGAGCGTGTCGATAGTCTTTGGGGACTTTCACCACAAAATTATTCTAGTTCACTTTATGACACTATGACTGATGAAGATCGGATAATCGAAATCGCCGAACAAGGTGGTTACAATAACTATATTGATCTTTATGCGGATAATATTGTCGACCTTGATTTAGGAACTCCTTTTGAAGGCCTTACCAAAATTTATGACTATGATGGCAGCGAATATTTAGAACGCCTGGTCCCAGCTCTAATTTTCCCAGTTACTGAGTATCACGTCGAAAACTACACTGATTATATTGTGGTGCCTTTGATCGAAGAATTTTTAGGTGATGAATATCCAGACGAGCCAACTCATTTCACACAAGAAGAAGCTGTGGGCTAATTATCGTCAACCATCAAATAAAGTGTATCAAACGCGAGTCGCGCATCCTTTTGCGCTACCAAAATCGTTAATTCTGAATAGGTCGAAGTTACCTCTACAATATTAATCCCCTGCAGAGTAATCTGCTGAATCACATGATAAAGAAAACCCGGAACATCGGCGTACTTTTCACTAAAATGAATCGTAATAGCTGTCACTGGAGCGATGATATTTTTAGGATGAGCATGAATTTCATTCTGGATATAAGAAGAAAGCTCGCTGTCCACGATTAATGTTAATTCCGAAGATCCACGATTAAGCGCCAAAAAACTATCTTTGGTCATCTGCGCGCTCACAATCTTGTTAACTTTTTCCAAAAGAGTTGCTGTCCGATCATAAGTAATAACCGCCAAACTAGCGTGAAGAGTGAGGTTATTAGTACGGAACGTAATACCATCAGGGGTAATCTTTTGAAGGTTTTTTTGAAGACGCGAAAGCTGCATCATAATAGACCCACGAGACACCTGTTTTTTAGCCCGAATTTCAATCATGGGGTGCAGAAAATCTGCCACCTTAGACATATTAAGAAGGTTATGGTGCATTCCGTAATGAATAAGGGGATTACGGTTGACTAAGGTTTGTATAACTTGGCTAAGTTGAATCATGTTATAAACATAACATATTTTGTTAATTTTTTAAAGTTTTTTATAGTTACTAGACAACAAAGACCCTAAACAAGTATATAAAAACTAGATTTTAGCAAATTAACTAACCCAAAATGGCTCCGCAAGACCGCCTTGAAACATTCGCTCCCGACACTTTACCCGAACTCTCTCAAGAACGAGCTCCCTTAAAAATAGCCATCGCTACTTCTCTCCGCGACATCCGCCGTGAAGACCAAAATGGCCGTTGGCTTAACTTAAATGGACAACGCGCTTACATGATGGGAGTCCCCGAAGTGTTAACTCATTCTTTAAATGGAGACGAAGATCGACTTTTGGAATGGACTCAAGGCATTGGCCAACTAAATCGTCAAATTCTTGGCCCTGAATATTTTGACGCCATGGAGCGTTGTATTTTAAAAATTGGAGCTGCAATCCGCGAACGTTTTCAATTAGTAGGAGTTGTTTTTGATGACAGCCCTCTCCCAGACCTCCATCCTAAAAGAGGAGAAGCTTTTTCTATGAACCCCTCAAGTTCAGATTGGATTTGGGCCCCAGGACTTCGCACCCCAAACGGAGAACTTCTTTCTAGTAACACCGTTAGCATCCCTTCGGACTACCGCCGCCCCATCAATACCGACGAACAACGCCACACTGGCAAACAAGAATTTGAACAACAACTTCGCCAGGTAATTTTTGGACAAATGGACGCAGACATCCTACTTTCCGATCATTTAATGGTTATTTTAGAAGATCTTGTAAAAGCTCCTCATGATTTTCGAGGGCGTCTCCTAAATATCCATCCAGCTATCACTAATCTTACTGACCCAGATTGCTTCCGCGGTGACACTCCAACTGCCGATGCCATTGCCGCTGCTCAAACCCGCGCAGTTCACACTGGATCTACTTTTCACTTTATTGACCCCGGAATAGATACTGGACCTCCCATTGCTCGCCTCAAACCAACCCCTGTTCTTCCTACTGACCAACCTCAAGAACTTCGCCTTCGCAATTATTTAACCAAAGGATTAGTCGCTCTCGAAGGCCTTGTTCATTATTACGACCAACTTTACAACACTTTTCGTCCTGGCGACGGTCAACAATTAACTCGCTCTACTCATGCCCTACCCCTACACGCTACTTAATCGTAATTCGCACATTTTTCCTCTTTTCGGAAACCAACTTCAGGGTGAACCTTATATTTTTGATCTCTCGTCAAATAACCCGCTCACTCTAGAAATGGATCCTTCAAATTTCAACAACTTTCAACACTTAATTTTTGAAGAATTAGAACAAAGCGAACATTCCTGGGGACTTGGACGTTACTTCGAAGAACGCGCTAACATTCTGCGCCATTACCCTCAAATGATCGAAGAAGGCAGAATTTATCATTTAGGATTAGATATTATGGTTCCAGCTGGTTTTACTCTTTACGCGCCACTTGATGCCACTGTTTATGAAATTGGAAAAGAGGAAGGAGTTGGCAATTACGGTGGATATGTAATTTTGCGCCATGATTTAGGAAACGAGCCTTTTTATTCTTTTTATGGACATTTAAATAGTCAACATGTTATCCAAAAAGGAGACTCTTTATGTGCTGGCGATCCATTCGCCTCTATAGGTCAAGGACATGACAGTGGTGGCTGGTTTACACACACTCATCTCCAAATTCTTACCCAAAAAGCCGTTCAAAAAAACCTCACTCATCAAGGTTACATCAGCCAAAAAAAACTTCACGAAGCCCCCTCCCTTTTCCCAGATCCTAGCCTGCTTTTTAGGTATTAGACTCTCCAGCTAAATCTTCTCTCGTAGCTACGATTCCCTCATCAATCAAAACCTCTCCATCACCACTTAGATCATCATCTTCACCTGATTCCCCATAAGGTGGCCATTCCAACATATCTTCTGGCGGAACTGGTGTTGGCGTTGGAATTCGATCACACATAAACCGACTAACCTCTGAAACTTGCAAAAACTGCAACAACCAAGCACGTAAATTATATTCGCCTCCTTCACCATAAACATCAACTAAGGATCTAACCATCTGTGTTAAAGCCTTAAAAAACTCTTCAACATTGTCCTGGCTCATATCAACTTCCCATGGGAATTCCGCACTAGCATCACTTTTTTGTAAAATCCCAATCCTCTCCATCATTTGCATAAAAATCATACTTTCCCGGAAATAATTAGGCCCGCCAGGCTTATGACGTTCTGAGGAAAACCGACAACAATCCAACAAAAGCTCACTCAAAACTTCTTTCAAATCATCCAAATCTACTTCTGGAGAATCCTGACCTTGCCCCTCCAAATAAGAAATCCACTCATTCCCCACCAATCCACCTGAAGAGGCTTTCCATTCTTCAGAAAAAGGATTCACCAACAAATCACGACTCCCAATTCGTTCGTAAGTATCCGCTTTCAAACCTATCAAATGGCCTAATTCATGCGAAGCAATCCGCCGACCCAGCCTCTTATCAGAATCTGGTGGATTTGGAAAACACTGCGCAAAAGTCTTTTCCCCAAATACGGTTTTAAAATGTTCACAAGCCCGAGCATAAGTTTCTTCTTCTCCAGATATATCAAGTGAAATAGACACTCCGCCTTTTTCACGCGAATCAAACTCATTTGGCAAAGCCTGACCTTTTGGCTTAATTTCTAACTCTAAACCAGATCCAGTAAAATGATAAAAAACCACAGCCGCCTCTTCTACAAAACCAATTGTATCTTTGATAGCTTGGCAATTAGGAAAATATTTTTCATTAGCAAGATTAGCCAACATGGTTTGTTGCGTCTGATTAGCAATTTCTTGCGCTCGCACAGCGTCTAAATCTGGGGTACGTAAACTAGTTTCTGGAAATCGCAAAATCGGATCTCCTAAATAATTCGTTTCTATTTGGTGCACACACAACACATCTGTAGTTGGATCTACTACTTGATCTTTAAGCATGCAATCCGCTTCTTTCCAAACTTTAGGATCACTAGTTTCGTAAGCCTTCAAAACAACCTCATAATAAAAAATCTTTCGTTCAACTAATTCACGTTCATGATCATCCAGCGAGTCCAAAGGTAATCCTCTTAAATTAGATAACACCTGCTGATAAGCATTCACAATTGCTTGAACTTCTTCCGAATAAGCATCGTGTAATAAAACTTCTTTTACCTCTCCCCCAGAGTCCTCTCGCACCACTGCACATTCATTGGTCATCCCTCTTCTGGTTCGCTCCTTAGCATCAATTGGAAACTCCTCAATTAAAATTTTAATAGCCAAACGATCCGTGGCCGCCATGGCTGGCAACAAAGCCGTAAACTCCTCTTTAGCCACCGACGATAAACCTGGAGCATCTTTTTCGTCAATCCAACTCTGAATCAATTTAAACTTAAGACGATTAGCCCGAGCATTTAACTCTCGAAGAGCAAATTTTTCCGGACTAGAAGATTCCACTCCTTCAAATTTTTTGAGAACTAAACCTCTTTCCACATGCGTCAATAACTCCCCTCCAATCCCAGCCTCCTTCACTTGCGACAACACAAACCTTTCCACAATCGTATCAATAGTTCGCAACGCTCTCGAACTTTCTTTACCTTCCATTTTATCTAATCCTAACTGATAAGGATCGCACGCATCAAAAGCCTCAATACTTAAATCAACAGCTCGAAGCTTGGCCTCATCTTCGGAAAATTCAGGTAAAGTCATTCCTCCGTAATCTCGCAGGGGTAAATGGTTTTGAGCAACAGTTTCAACCATTTTTTTAAATTAAATACAGGAGATATTTGTACCATAAAACAGCCAACCATTCAAAAACTAGACCTTTCCTAAAGCTCCAAACGCTCGTCCTTTGGACATTCCTGACATTCACTACGCCATTTACCCAATAAAAATCCTTTTAACTCCCAAATCGACAAAATCACCACCATTCCTAAAATCCCCAAAACATAAGGGATAACTTCGTCTGCAGTATCCCAACTAATAATTAAACGTCGAATCAAATCTGTTATTCCAATATAAAACAAAAACCGAAGTGGAAAATGATAGTTATGATTGAAATACAACTTAATGGACGCCACTACCTCTACGAAAAGAAGGATCAAAAACACCTGCTCCAAAGCCTGGTGAAAATCATAACCATTTCCAAAAAAATCTCGTACCATAATTACAAACACCATAAAAACCAAAACCACAAAAAACAAACCAATCCCCAACAAAACCAATGCTATGGGAAAATGCAACATTTCTGCCACTTTCTTTTCCCATTTCTTTGATGTTTTAGTCATAGCTAAATAATACCTTGAAAAGTCTTTAAAGATAAGTAAAATATTTGCGGTGGACCTCTGGGGTTGACAAAATAGACGTAAAGATTTAAAATTAACAACCTTTTCCTGAAAATTTTAGAGACTGAAGGCTTAAAATTTAAGAATTCGCTCCCTGATATTGTTCAGGTCTGCTGAAAAAGTAGGACAATCTCTCATTATTTACGCCCCGTTTATTTGGGCGTGCGAGGCGAAAAATCCACTTAAGCAGCAGAAATTGACAACACAGTAGGTGAAGTAATTTATTTTGCAGTCAGTCAGATGCTGTTTAGAAAAGCGCGGTTAAGGCGTTAACTAAAAAGTAATTGGCTGGCTGCAAGTAGCAGTTCCAGCAAAGTACCCCATATTCGGGGCAAACTTGAGGGGCAATCAAACACACAGAAAGGATTCCCCCGTAGTAGTACGCAGGAGCAGAAGAGATTATGAAGAAGCGAATGCTTCCGTTCAAGCTCACCCTGGACACGGCAACAGCCGCGTCCTCCCCCCGCATCGGGACCCTCCAGATCGGGGACTCCCCCGCCCGCCCTGTGACCCTCACGGAAGCCGACGTCGTCGGCTTCCTGAGCGCCCAGCCAGGCAAACGCGAACCCTTCCGGTTCAAGCGCTTCGCCCCGGTCGAGGTGGAACTGGTCCCCCAGTGGCGGAACCAGTCCCTGACGATCACCGGGACCGGCACCTTCAGCCGCTCCCGGCGGCAGAGGTGGTACGGGACCCCCTGGTGGATCTTCGAGCCCTCCCGCGGTCGCCCGCGGGACTGGGGGGCCTCAGCCCTCGCCATGGGCTAGGCCAGACGAACCAATGAGTCGATGAACAAAGCTATGGCCCGGGGCGTGCTTGCGCGCCCCGGGCTTCGCGGCCTCCGCTTCTCCCTTCAACTCCTCCACCTACTGTGTTCTATCCCTATCTCATTCACATGAGATTTTTAGAAATGCAAAAACATAAAAACTAATCTTGACAACAACCTGCAACTACCGATATATTCCAGTTAACTGGTTTTCCAGTTGTCTGCCCCAACAGATTAGTAGCTTGTATCGCCTTAATTATTTAAGGCTGGTTCATCCTCATCAACCGGAAGCAGATTCCGTTCTTTGATAGCACGAGATGAAACAATAACTGTCGCTAGACATGTGGCGCCTAGAATATCCATCCACCCCTCTAGGCGTTACTTTTCTAGCGACAATAAATAATTTTTCAAACATTTGGGTGTGGGCCTTGGTATCCATTAATGAGGATACACATCCTCGCCAAGCCCCACACCCCGCATTCAAGTGATCCTTAGGTTTCTTAGCTCCCCTCCCATCAACGCACGAGGCGTTGTTGCCTCGGCCTGGGGGTCACTTGTTCACCATGGGATGCAAGGGCTGTACTCCCAAGTACGGCCCAGCATCGGCTTTAGGGCCTTGACCAGCCCTAAAAGCCACTGAGGAAAGATTTGTGCAGGCACTTCGCGCCCCCTTTCTTTTCTCAGGCCACTCTAATCGTTGCCAGGGGTTTTCCGCCCCCCTTCCCTCTGGTGACGCGGTGGGCGAGGGATCCCCCCTCGCTCACCGTTACTTTCAACCGCGGCTCCTCGAGTCCCTTCCCGCCACTACCGCAACCAGGGATTCGGATAACCGCGTTTTCAAGGGCGGACCTTCCAACGCAGAAGCAGAAGCTTTCTTGCCGCTGTTATCTGTTCCGCCTTAATTGCCGACGGGAGAGCGGGGCCCTTGCCCTCTCTCCCGTCGGTCCTCACCCTTTTTGTTTCATCTCGTGCTTCTTTCCCAAATTCAAAAACCATTGACTTAAAAACAACACGTTCTAATCTCGTGCTACATTCCTTTTTTCTAAATCTCCAATTTTTCATCCAAACCTGCTTGTCGCACAAAAAACGGCACCATATTCATTAATTTTCTAAAGCTCTCTTCAGTTGCCATTAATAATTCCCGACATTCAGACCTCACCCCAACTTTAAATTCATTATATTCATTCGGAGGAACAGTTCCACCTATTCGTAAACCTCTTGGAATTGGCAAGCCTAAAGTCTGCGCTAATTTAACAAATCCCTCTTTCCGGTCACTAACATATATTTGCCGAACATTCATTAACTCTTTTAAAACTTTCCCCATTTCCAACATCACTACCCAATCAATATCTCTATCTAAAGAAAACTCATCAAAAACTTGAGCCTGTCTTAAAAACGCTGGAAAATTTTCATCACCATTAAATTCTTCCACATCCATTCCTAAAACCGAACAACTTATAGCTCTCAAACCATTTACATACCACTGCCAATTAAAATGATGTATTATTCCTCCTTTTTTTAAAGAATCAGGCACAGCCACTCCTAAATCACTTCCTAACTTCCCAGCCCGCAAAGCTTGATCATGAGCTATTCTTTGCGGTGCTTTTCCTTTCATTTCTCTTTTCGCAACCTCCCCCAATATTCCTCTCAAGGCCGCTGGATCACTCAATAAAATCGGATTACCTTGCGGGACTCGAACCAAAGCTGGGACATTATCCACATTCCCAAAAAACTCCCTTTCTCCCATTCCTAAGACTGTTTTTACCCCTTCTTTAAGTCTTAACCGAAAATAACGCTCTTCTTCCTCTGTTGGCGCCCGACCCAATATGAATTCTTCTGGCAAAGGCTCTTCTAACAATCTTGCCAATTCTGTTAACACTTCCCTCTCCCATAATTCCCTAAACACTGGCACCATTCCTCTATATTCTTGTTCCTCCTCCACTGTCTGTTGCAACAAAACTCCTAATTTATCTTGTAAATCCTCATCTGCATCCACTCCTGGCTGTACCATTCTCTCGCGCATCATTTCAGCCACCTGAGAAATTCTAAAATCATCAACCGTATCTGCAGCTGCTACCACAGAACAACCGGCTGGAGCTCCAGCTACAACTGGCTCTCCTCCCTGACGTTCCGTTGAACTTGTATTTAATGCTCTCACTTTAATAAAATTATTTATTTAAAGGAGCCTAACCTATCAATAAAAATCCAACCCGTCAACCCTTAGCTACAACCTGATGTCTCACCACAACTCAAACACTTGTAGCAAGTTCCATTCCGAGTCATAACCGCCCCACAAGTTGTACAAAGCGGTGCGTCTTCGTTATTCATTCGAAGAGACATGTTGTTTTGCATCATTTCTAACTGTTCCTTTCCAGAAACAGCCGCTACTTTTTCCTTTACCGCTACTTCCTCTTTTTCCTTAGTTTTTACTGTGCCGGGTTCACGAGGAGTCTGAGGAGTTTCGTGAATTGAGTCTACTAATTCCTCAAAACTGCGTTGCAAATGATGATAATTACGTTCCGCTAAAGTCCCCTGCTCATAAGCACGATCAACTAAATCGCTATTATGATATTTTTTAGCAACCTCTCGTGGGAGAAATTTAAGCGCTAACCATCGCCCTAAATAATCCATAATTGATTTCACCATTGGAATCTCGGAATTTTCTGTCATTCCAGCTGGCTCAAATCGAGAGTGGGTAAATTTAGTAACCAAAACCTCCAACGGCACCCCATATTGCAAGTTCAAAGAAACCGACAAAGCAAAGGCATCCATAATTCCAGAAAGCGTACTTCCCTCTTTACTCATTTTAATAAAAATTTCACCCGGCATTCCACCTTCGTACAAACCAACTGTCAAATAACCTTCGTGCCCTTGAATGCTAAATTTATGAGTTAAGCTATGGCGTTCATTTGGCAACTTTCGACGGAATGGTTTTTGAATAATTTTCTCTACTACTTGCTGCATTTCTTCTGGGGAAGAATCCATTTCTTCATCTGTAAAATTAAACAAACTTGCCATATTAGAAGCCATCGAAGAAGTTGAAAGAGGCTGACTCAATTTAGACCCATCCCGATAAAGAGCATTGGCTTTTAGCATGTATTTCCAACTTTCCATGTAAGCACTTTTTACATCACTAATTGTTGCCTCTTCTGGCAAATTAACCGTCTTAGAAATCGCCCCCGAAATAAACGGCTGAGCAGCCGCCATCATTTGAATATGACCTCCTGGACGAATAAACCTTTTACCAATCTTTCCACAACGGTTAGCACAGTCAAACACCGCGTAATGTTCCTCTTTTAAATACGGAGCCTTTTCTATCGTCATTGTTCCACA
>JABJMC010000020.1 GCA_018659585.1 Candidatus Peregrinibacteria bacterium | reverse complement strand
TTCCAGCACAAAGGTCAGTGTTATCATAAACTCCATCGCCATCAGTATCGCGTTGGTCATCAGCACAACCATCAGTGTCAACAGTTGAATAGTCAGTGGTGCCAGAACAAATATCAACATCATCGCCATAACCATCACCATCAGTGTCATCAATACAACCATCTAAGTCTGAATCATAGCCGGTGGCGTCTTCGGTAGGACAAGCATCAGAATTGTCACCAATAGTATCGTTGTCTGAATCTTCCCATTCCGTGGGATCGGTTGGGAAAGCATCGGCGTAGTTGTCACCATAGCCATCACCATCAGAATCTTCCCATTCCATAGCATTTTCAGGGAAGGCATCAGAATTATCTCCATAGCCATCCAGGTCTGTATCCACCCATTCTGTGGAATCCGTTGGGAACATGTCTTCGTCATCATAAACTCCATCACCATCAGTGTCACGTTGGTCATCAGCGCAACCATCAGTATCAACAGTTGAATAATCAGTGGTGCCAGAACAAAGATCAACATCATCAGTTACGCCGTCTGAGTCGGTGTCGTCAAGACAACCATCGGAATCGGTGTCATAACCAGTGGAATCCTCAGTTGGGCAAGAATCTTCATAATCATAATATCCATCACCATCCGTATCAGTGATGTCGTCAACAAGGGGGTCACTTCCCATATCAACTTCCGTTCCATCATCAACGCCATCGCCATCAGTGTCAGAGTCATAAGCATGAGTTCCTAAAGCATATTCTTCTAGGTTTGTGAGCCCGTCTTCATCTTCATCTTCATCACCATCATTAATACCATTGTCGTCAGCATCTTCCTCTGTAGGGTCAACATTTAATCCATAGGATGATTGATTTTCAATTTCCCATTTATCATCTAAGCCGTCACCATCAGTGTCAGCTTCTCCTGGATCGGTGTTGTAAGAGGATTCTTCCCAGTTATCAAGGCCGTCTCCATCAGGATCGTCAAGGTTGTCATCGGGGTTGTTAGGGTCAACTTCTTCGTAGAGTACCTCCCAGTCGTCACGCATCCCATCACCGTCAGTGTCTCCATGAGAAGGGTTAGTGAAGTAGATATAAATTTCTTCATAGTCAGATAAAGTATCAGAATCACTATTACTGTTAGAATCACTGCCACCTCCAACTTCATAATCAGTGCTATCTCCACATAAACCATCACCATCAACATCATCGCTGTATTGGTTTTCATTGGCGCCAATGTCTGGGGCTGTACAAACTGAGCGTGGGTTTCCCAGGAAATCAGTAGAAACTCCGGACACAGAAGTCCCACTGTTAATGCCAGCTGCTCCATAACCAGTTGTTTTTAGTTCTAAACTAGATGAACTAGTATCAATAACCCCACTGGTGTCATCAAAGGAGTAACCAGCTGTTTCGTGACCTAATGTTTGGGTGGCTTCAAAAGAATAATATTGGTTTAAATCAGAATCATAAACCGGATAATCAATACGATTGTAGATGTTGTAATCAAGTTGTCCTAAGTCGTTTAAGTCAAAAACATTGATAGCTAAATAAGCAGAGGCAGTTGTAGAATCAGTAATATCAAAAACATTGTTTACAATATTGAGTTGTCCTGAGGCTAGGGCGTCATCAGCGTGAATAAAAGCATCATAACTATAAGGATTGTAAAACGTATTATAAGCAATTGTTGCGCCAGCAGCATTGTTATTAAAATAAATACCGTAGTGATAGTTTTCTTCGGAGCCACAAGCGTGAGTTTGTGGTTTGAAGAGAGAGTTATAAATTCCAGAAACTTCGGAAGTATCGATGTAAATTCCTCGGATAGCTGCTCCAAATAAATTACGATCCATTTTGTTTACAGTTGAATTGCTTTCAACGGATACACCAACTTCGCTGTGTAAGAATTCGTTGTCTTGAATGAGGCTTACTTCACTGTCTTGAATCATTAAAGCTTCACCACAACCAGAAATTATATTATTTTCAATATTAGGGATAACACTGCTGTCTTTGATAAGTAGTCCTTCTCCATAACCACTTGGATCACAATACATGACGTTATTGGTAATCTGGGTGATATTAGACATTGAAACTTGGGAGTGGGGGTTGGCTGGTGAATATGAAGCTAGGTAACTTACCCCTAAATGATTGTCATCAAAGCTTTCGATATTAGATAAAAAGGTATGCAAGCGATAAGGGGTTGAAAAGTGATTTTTTTCAATGTAATCAACCGTGACGTCAGCTAGCGCAATAGAAGGTCCAGTTAGTCCAGAGAAATCGTTTTCGGTAATGCTTGTTCCATTAGATTGACCGGCACTGTCTGGAGGATAGGTCCCACTAGGAGCTTCTCCGCTGAAGTAATATTCAAAATCTCCTTCAGTATCTTCAAACACAATTCCTTTTTCAATTTCACGAAATAGGTTTTTGGTAATGGAATCAAAAATAGAGCTTCCACCATTTGCAATTTGGATACCAGTGCCTCCAGTGGGAGCCCCGCCAGCAGTGGTTCCGCCAGTGTGAAAAGTATTATCTTCTATGTTAGTTAAAAAACTAAAAGCCCCAGTACTAAAGACTCCAATGCCATCGACTGCTAAGTCAAATTTATTGGAAATGAGATTGCTGATAGTAGAATTTTTATTGTAAATAGCGGTGTCGAATTCATCGAATTGATTATTAGAGAAGGTGTTGATATTGGATTTATCAAGATGAATCCCAATATTGCCGCTGGCGCTAGCGAAAATGTTTTTTTCAAATTTATTATTTACAAAGCTTGTAACATTGGTGTTTTCAAGAAGAACGCTAGCGTCAGAACCAGCGTAGCGGAAAATATTGTCGGAAATGGAATCAATTGTAGTGGCTGAAGAGTATTCAATTACTAAATTATGATCAAAGTTTTCGAATTCATTAAAGGTGAAGTTTTCTAATTCAGTGTCTACTAAATGAAAACCATGATCAGTTGATCCAGAGGAGTTTTTGAAATCATTGTAGGAAACATCTCCTAGAACGGAATTTTCAGTATAAAAAGCTCCAGCGTTATAGGAATTATTATTTGTTATGTTAGGCAAGGTCGTGCTTCCTTCAACATCATATAATCGAATTGAAATTGGGAAGCTGCTGGTTGATAAGTTGAAGTTATTGTCGTCAATAACAAAATCACCAGTATTTTTGGCGATTTGCACGTATCCTCCTTCAAAATGGTTATCATAAATTGTGATATTGTTTTTGTCGTAAAATCCAGGAACTCCAGCTCCAGCTACTATGATGCCAGAATTAGTAAAATAACAGTTTTGAATGGTTATATTTTCAGAAGTAGTTTGCCAAAAATTAACTCCACTAGAACTACCATTAAAATCAAAGCCTTCTATTATTAAGTCTTTTACCCCACTAAAAAAAAGACGGGCGTAAGTATAGTTGTAATAGGTAGGATCTCCGGAAATGGTTAGAGTTCCACCATTATTATGAGAAAATCCGTTGTGACTAATATATTGGTTGGTGGTGGAGTCTTTGCCCCATATGAAATGAATAGTAGCGTCACTTCCTCCCATGTCACCGTCATCAGCTAAGTAATCAATAGCGTATTGTAAGGTCTCGTATGGCTCAGACTTGCTTCCGTCCCATTTTTCTTTGTCTTTTCCGTCAACGGGATCAACGTAAATAGTGTCACAGCCCGAAGCGGTACAATGATCATGATAGCGTGCTTCGGCAATATCACTAAAAAAAGAAAGGGCCGCTAAAATTATGAGCGATCCAAGTAAGATTTTGACGGGGTTTAGGAGGTTTAGACGCAAGGAAAACATATTCATTCGACCTTTGGTTAAAGATATGGTTATTAGGTTGGGGTCGGATGAGACACAGAAGCAAACAATTAAAATTAAAAAATATTACAAAAAAACCCCTTTTTCAGGGTAATTTTTGAGAGCTGCTTGGTTCCCGTGGTAAACATTAATATTCCTTAGATAGTTCTTTGGAAATCGGGTGTGGGTTTTAACTTATAATCAATTAGACGAATTGTCAAGGGTTGATTTTTCATTGGGATTATTGATTTTAAATCCTTCGGTTTCGTAATTCATTACGTAATCAATAGTGCTACCTTTTAGATTTTTGAAAGATCTGGAGTCAATAAGTAAGGCGACGCCCGCCTGAAATTCGAGTTTTTTTTCTGTTTTTTTTGGGCGGGCGGCAAAATCCATGGAATAAATCCATTCATCCTTTTTTTGTTCAGCTTTGACGCGGAGGTAAGGGTTTTTGTTTTCGGATTCTGCTAGGGCTAAGATTTTTAGAGCAGCGCGTTCAGTTACGTGAATTCCTTGGAAGTCTTTTAAACCTTTATTAAGGGCTGTTAAAAGCTCTTTTAAGGTTTTTTGATCCATGCCGTGGCCTAGAATTCCCTGTTCTACCGTTTCAAAAGCGCCTAAGTGGCAGCCAGCACAAAACAGCCCGAAGTCTTGCATGACCTCGATTGCTTTTGGGTACCTGTTAAGCACCTCATGAATGGTCATGTCCTTTGTAATTTTTTCGGGGTTGGGCATTACTCTTCTGTGGTTTCTTCGGCTGGTTCAGTAGTTTCTTCTTCAGGAACTACTTCAGCTACTTCTTCAGTAGCTTCTTCGGTGATTTCTTCGGTTACTTCGTCAGTTGGCTCCTCAGGAACTTCTTCGGTAACATCCTCGGTATCCACTGTTTCTTCTACTTCTGTAGGAGTGTCAGTATCTTCCGGGGTTACCTCGATAGTACTTTGCCAGAATAAGTAGATTACTCCAGCAATAACCAAGAGAATAACGAGAACCGCAATGAGAGAAGAGTTGGCGCGTTTATTAAGCATAGCTTAAGGTTAGGGCCTTTTAATTAAGTGTAGCACTATATGATTGGAAGGCAAGTTTTTGGTGGTTGAATTTTAGTACAATGTTTCCAAATAACATTTTTCGCAGAACACTTGCCCTGCAAAGTCTTTTTTAAAGGTGCTTTGGATGGGGGAATTACAGTTTGAACAGGGGCGCTTGAATAGCTGGCGCTTTGGTCGTAATTGAATGCGAGATTCATGTCGGCAGTCTGGACAGTTTTGAGGGTTGGGAAGGCCTTTTTGTTGATAGAATTTAAGTTCTTGCTCGATTAAGAGGAAATTTTTGGAGCAAGTTTCGCACGAGGAGGCGTCTGATTGGGGCGTGTCTGAAGATGATTTTTGATCTGTTGAGACTGGAAAGTATTCATTAGCCACGGTCTCTTCGTATTTCCAAAGGGACTTTTCGGCGGGGAAAAATTGACCCCATTCCTTAGTTTTTTTCATATGTTCAATTAAGCGGTCGCGTAACTCAAAATATTCTTCCTTGGAATATTGTTTATTTAAAATGCAGTATTTATTTCGTTTAAGTCCAATACAGCCAAAGCAATCCGAAGAGTTGTTGGTGAGATCGCAGTAGTAGCAATGATTACAGTAGTGGCTAGCCATACAAAAAGCTGAATAGCGCATTTGTAATGTAGAAATTAATTCAAAGGCAACCTCTGGTTTGTAGAGAGAATAGTTTAAATCTTGGCAGTCTTTGGCATCTAGGACATCGTATAAATATTTGCAATCTTCGCAATTGGTAGCGTTAAAAGAAAGATGAGTGTTTTTGCAGTTTTTTAGGTTGTTGCCAGTGGAATTTTCGCAATTAATTAAACTAGCGTCTTGGTGAATAGCGTTTTTTAGGCGGAATTCTTGCCATTGAGTGAGAGCCTTTTTAGTTTTTTCGTAAGAACTGAAATCTAATTCGGTTTTTTTGCGTTTATATTCTTCTTTGGAATAAGGTTTATTGAAAATGTAATACTTTTTTTGACGTAGATTGGTGGAAAAAAGACAGTCCTGACAGCCTTTTAGGTCATAACAAAAAGAGCAATCCGAGCAATCATCACAATTAATGCAATAATTTAGATTGTATCCGTTGTAGGCTTGAATAGTTTCGTAACAAAGTTCTGAATTGTAAGCAAAAGTGCAATCCACACAGTTTTTGGAAAGTTTGGTAAAAAGATTAAAATAGCAATCTTCGTTTCCTTCGCCAGCAATGTCTAGATAGCAGTTTTTGTCGTCTCCACAGTAGTTGCAAAAATAACTGTTTTCACAGTGCACAATGTCGATGCCGAGGCGAGGGACTGTTTGTTGTAGTTCAAAAAATTGATCGAAAAAAGGACGCGAAAAATCTAAGTCGCGGCCGTAATCAAGCGGGTCCCAATCCTCTTTATAAAAAGCGTCGGGATGATAGACCGTTAGATTTGAATCAGCTGAATACATAGAAACAAATTCTTGGCCGGTTTGGTCACATTTACGGGAATAAAAAGTACGATCATTGCGCCAACAAAGTCGGCGTTGATGGCGACAGTCAGGACAATGGGTAGGGGAAGGAATTAGGAGTTTTTTGTAAAGTTCAACATCGCTTTTCGTGACAATGAAAGTGTGGTTGCATTTAGGACAAGATTTGTCAGGCATGGGGATTATTTAAATCCTTTTTCTAAACAATCACGAATTGCTTCTTCGACGGGACGCATTTTAATGCCCTCGTTGGCTAGTTTAGAAGCGTCGAGGATGCAGTTGGAGCGAGGAGCTTTGATGTGTTTTTCGAGTTCTTGGAGTGAAATTATTTCATAGGTAAAACTGGGGTCCACGATTTCGGTGTACATGTCGAGAATGGTTTCGTGATCAATGGCCCCGGGATTAGTCATGTTGTAGGTACCAGTAGCATATTTTTTAAGAAGTTCGTGGGTGGCGGGAAGGAGGTCTTCGACAACAGTCATGGAGTTAGGGATATTGATGACTTTATCGTATTTAGTGATTTTGCTAATAAAATTACGTGGACCAGGATTAGCATCAATCGGCATGCGAAGACGGAGAATTAAAACTGGGAAATTTTTCATCATTTGATCACTCCAGGCTTTGGTTTGACTGTAAAAGCTGCCGTAAAAATTAGGAGTATCTTTTTCGGAAAATCCTTTGCCATCATTGTCTCCTTGATAAATGCAGCCACTGCCTAAATGAGCAAGATGAGTGTCAGTTTCTTGTGCTGCTTTCATAAGCACGAGTGGTCCGGTGACATTGGAATAAAAGGTTTCATCTTGGTGATCTTCGCACCAGTCTACGTTGGGGCGACCAGTTTTTCCGGCGCAGTTAAGAATTGTGTCGGGGGAGTGTTCTTTGAGATCAGCGCGCACTAATTCTAAATTGCCGATATCAGCGGAACCCCAAATTGCTTCTTCGCCTTGTGCTTGAAGATATTCGTAAAATTTGTGTCCGAGGTAACCTTTGCCGTAAATAAGAATTTTCATTATATGAGATTAGTATTTTCTGGGCGTAGTTTAGCATTTTGTAGAGTAGGGGGGAAGAAAGACTTGACAATTTAATGTGGTGCATGTTAATGTTTTAGCACATTAAAACGTTAAACCTTAAAAATGTCTGAAGATTGGAAAAATTCGGAAACAGAAGCGCTTTTTAAGGCGGTCTTAAAATTAAAGACCAAGGGCGAGTGTGAGAAGTTTTTTCGAGACCTTTGTACTTTAAGTGAACTTAAAGCAATGGGGGAACGTTTGGTAGTGGCAAAAATGGCAAATGATAAAATTCCGTATCGTAAAATTGCGTCTGAAACTGGGGCAAGTACCGCCACTGTAACGCGAGTGGCGCATTGGTTACATCATGGAGAGGGAGGTTATAAGCTTGTGCTTAAGCGACTTTAAAAAGACGCACACAAGTTTGACCTCCAGAGCTCAAAAATGAGCTCTTTTTTAATTCTTAAATTTTGTGAGATGAAAAAATTCAATAATGGTCGGTTAAAAATTGGTATTCAGAAAAATGGTCGTTTAACAGAACAAACGATTGATCTGCTTAAGCGAAGTGGATTTGAATTTGATGCTTATGGGCGGAGGCTTTTTTCTACGTGTCGGAATTTTCCGTTGGAGATTTTGTTTTTGCGAGATGATGATATTCCGGAATATGTACAGGACTCAGTTTGTGATTTGGGGATTGTTGGGGAGAATGTGGTTAAAGAGAAAATGGCAAAGGTTGAAGTCGTGGAAAAATTAGGTTTTGGGATGTGTCGGATTTGTTTGGCGGTGCCACGTAATTCGGGAATTGAAAAGATAAAGGAATTGAACGGTAAGCGAATTGCAACTTCGTATCCAAATGTTTTGGAACAGTTTTTAGAGAAAAAGCGGGTGATTTCCGAAATTGTTGAAGTTAGTGGGGCCGTAGAAATTACACCTAGTTTGCAGGTGGCAGAGGCTATTTGTGATGTGGTTTCGACCGGGACAACTTTGCGGACCAATGGTTTGCGTGTTTTGGATGAAGTTTTGGAGTCTGAGGCGCTTTTGATTGGGAATTTAAAGTCTATGAATAAACAGCAAAAGATTTTGGAGCGGTTTTTGATGCGGCTTCGAGGAACTTTGGTGGCACGTAAAAATCGTTATGTGATGATGAATGCTCCGAAGAGTTCTTTAGAAAAAATTAGAAAAATTCTACCGGGATTATCGAGCCCAACAGTTTTGCCATTAGCGGAACAAGACATGATTGCGGTGCACAGTGTGGTGCCAGAGCAAGTTTTTTGGGAGGTAATGGAACGGCTAAAAGAGGCGGGGGCCTCGGGGATTTTGGTGACACCAATTGAGAAAATGATTCTTTAAATATTTTTTTAACTTTTTTATGATGATTTCTATTTATGAGTGGAAAACAATTCAAAAGGAGGATAAGGAGCGCATTATGCAGCGGGCGCAACTTGATGTTTCTAAGGCGGCGGAAGTGGCACGCGAGTGGCTTGATAGGATTGCTACAGAGGGAGATGAGGCAATTTTAGATTATATTCGCACGTTTGATGATCCAGAGAGTACAGTGGATCGTTTGCGGGTAAGTGAGGCGGATATAAAAGAGGCTTATGCGAATGTTTCGGATGAGGTGTTGGGGGCGATTCGCGAGCAGATTCGGATTTCGCGAGCTTACCACGAGGCGCAGGATGAAAAGACAGTAAAAGAATGGGAAATTGAAACTGTGCCGGGAGTGCGCACCGGGGGGAGGATTGTGCCCGTGGATGCGGCGGGGTTGTATGTCCCAGCTGGGAAAGCTCCTTTGCCAACGGTGGCGCAGATTTTAACGGTGGCAGCAAAGGTGGCTGGCGTACCGAGAGCTGTAGTTTGTTTTCCGCCTACGGCTCCAAATTATGAAATTATTGTGGCGGCTAATGAGGCTGGAGCAGATGAAATTTATCGAGTTGGCGGGATTGCCGCGATTGGGGCGATGACTTACGGGACAGATACAATAGTCCCGGTTAATGTGATTGCTGGGCCCGGAAATCCGTATGTTCAAGCTGCTAAATTGCAGGTTTTTGGGAAAGTAGGAATTGATATGTTATCTGGGCCATCTGAGGCCTTGATTTTGGCGGATGAGGGAGTAAATGTGCGCTATGCGGCGGCCGGCGTGCTGGCCCGTTGTGAGCACGGGGAGGATTCGGCCGGCGTGGTGGCAACTACTTCGTTAGAAATGGCTGAGCAAATTAAGGAAGAGGTTGAGTCGCAGGCGTTATCTCTGGGAAGGCAAGAGTTTATTCAGCCGGCTTTAGAGAATTACAGTGCGATTTTGGTTTTTGATTCTGATGAGGAAATGATTGAATTTGCAAATGAATATGCGGCTGAGCACTTGGTAATAATGATGAAGAATCCACGAAAAGTTTTAGAAAAAATCCGTAATGCGGGTTCCGTATTTTTAGGAGAATTTGCGCCAGTGGCAGTGGGGGATTACGCCAGTGGAACTAATCACTGCTTACCGACTGGTGTGGCACCAAAGTTTGCTTCGCCAGTTAATGTGGGACTTTTTCAGAAAAAAATGGAGTTTCAAGAATTAACGCGTGATGGGTTGGCTGCATTAAAGCCAATTGTAGAGACAATTTCTGATGTGGAAGGTTTGGATGCGCATAAACGTAGTGTACAAATTCGGTTTGAATAATTTCTTAAATTTAGAATTATGAAAGTTTATTTTTGGGACATGGATGGAGTGCTTATTGATTCATTACAACTGGATTTGGATGTTGTGAATCCGTGGCTAAAGAAACGCTTTGGTTGTAAGGCTCAGGTTTCGAAGGAATTTATTGCTTCTAAATTTGCTT
Source organism: Candidatus Peregrinibacteria bacterium (assembly GCA_018659585.1). GTDB lineage: Bacteria > Patescibacteriota > Gracilibacteria > UBA1369 > UBA12473 > JABJMC01. The sequence continues at coordinate 8,866 of JABJMC010000020.1, read as the reverse complement.
TAGCTATTCCAGAATTTTGTAAGGCTATTTTAAAGAAAGTTGGAGAGTATGATGATCAAGTTTGTACTGAAATGGTAAAGGAATATGATCAGCTGCGTGAGGAAACGGTTTTTACTCTTTGCCCTGGAGTTAGAGGTTGTTTAGAAGGAATTCAAGCTAAGGGTGATGCCCAATGGGTAGTTTCTAATAATATGGAAAAGTCGATAATCGCTATTTTAGAAAAGGTTGGTCTTAAGGAGTTTTTTGATCGATTTTTGGGTTATGATTCTGCGGCTAAAATTGTTAAAAAACCAGCGCCAGATATTTATTTAAATGCTTTTAATAAGGCGATTGAAAATTATCCAAAGGCAGAAAAGTTTTTGGTTTTTGAGGATTCTGAAATTGGTTTGCAAGCGGCTTTGAAGGCTCAGAAAATTTTTAAAAAGGTTCCAGTTCAGGTGATTGCAGTGGCTACTGGAGGAGATTTGTTTGGGCGATTAAAGGCGGGTGGAGCAGATTTGGTTTTGCCAAATTTGAAATTTTTTAACTTCTAGGAAATGGAAGAAATTTATCAATTTTTACAATCTGGGAACGAGCAAAAAGCAGGTCAATTGTTGGCTGGGTTTTTGCGTCAAAAGTTTAAGCTTAAACCGGAGAAGTTAGTGTTTTTGCAATCTGCAGTTTCTTTGAATTCTTTTAAAGGGTCGTTTGAGGAGAATGGGGAAAAGTATTTTTTTAAAACTCACATTGAACAAAATGGGGAAGTAGCGGAATACGCAGGGGCTAAGTTGTTGGAAGAAGCTGGTTATCCAATAATTGCTCCATGTTATGCGTCGACCGAGCAAGAAAGAGAGCTTTTAGTTTATCCATGGATTTCGGATTCTTCCTTGTTTGAGGTGAGTTATGAGGGAGTGGGAAAATTTGATTTTGCCAAACAAGTAGCGCTTGACGAGAGACTTTTTAAAATTTATATGGAGACTTTTGAACGTGATTTTTATGAATATCCCGCGGTGCAGCAGCTTTTTTATAAACGATTGAATGGACCACGATTTAATAATTTTTATGGGGTTCAACCTCGGTTTGTAGAATTAGCTAATGCCCGTTGGATTATAAATGGCCGAGATTGTGGAATTTTGCGCGAGAAGATAGAAAAAGCAAAGGAGTTGTTGGCTCCAAGTGCAGTTCTCCCTTTTTCTGTGATTGGACATGGTGATGCGCACAATGGAAATGTGTTTTTGGGTGAGGATGGTTTGCGTTATTTTGATCCAGCTTATGCCGGACGAATGGATCCGTTTTTGGATTTAACTAAGCCGATTTTTCACAATGCTTTTGCGCGCTGGATGTATTTCCCAGAGATGGATTTTGAGCTTGAAATGAAGGTTGTTAATAACGTAGTCAAGGTTGATTATGAATGTCCACTTTCTGTGTTAGAGCAGCAATTTTTGCAGTCCAAAATGCAAAATGTAGTGCAGCCGTTAGTGCAGTTTTTGCGGGCTGAAAAGTTACTCCCAACAGATTGGGAAAATCGATTTCGTTCGTCTTTATTGTGCTGTCCATTACTAACAATGAATCTGTTTAGGTATCCCCAAAAAGTTACGGCTTTGGGATTTGCGCGAGTGATGGAAATGGCAACTTTTGATTTTAACCCTTATTTATCATGATTACTATTATTGATTATCAAGCTGGAAATTTACGTAGCGTTACTAATGCGTTGGATCGCTTGGGAGAATCGTACAAAATCACAGATGATCCTGTGATTGTGGCGCGAGCTGAAAAAGTGATTTTTCCAGGAGTGGGAGCAGCTGAGCCAGCTATGAAAATTTTGCGTGAAAAAGGATTGGATAAAGTTTTGCGAAAGTTGAAAGTTCCGGTGTTGGGGATTTGTTTGGGCATGCAGCTTTTGTTTGAAGAAAGCGCCGAGGGGGATGTCTCTTGTTTGGGAGTTATCCCTGGAAAAGTGAAGTTATTAAAAAATCCAAAAGTGCCACAGATTGGGTGGAATGCTGTTAAATGGGCGAATTCAGATTTGACTAAAAACATCCCAAATGAGTCGTATTTTTATTTTGTGAATTCATATGTGGCTCCTTTGGGAGAAGAAACCTCGGGAATTAGTTTTTATGGAGAAATGTTTTCTTCGGTAGTTCAAAAGGAAAATTTTTATGGTGTTCAATTTCACCCAGAGAAATCTGGAAAAGTGGGTCTTAAATTATTAGCTAACTTTTTATCATTATGATTATTCCAGCTATTGATCTGATAAATGGGCAATGTGTGCGTCTTAAGCAGGGGTGTTATGATGCCAAAACAAGTTATCAAATTTCACCAATTTTGATGGCACGACTTTATGAAAAAATGGGTTATAAATGGCTCCACATTATTGATTTGGATGGAGCGCGGAGTGGGAAATCAAAGAATAAAGATATGATCCAAAAAATCTTGGCGAACACAAATATGAAAGTTCAAGTGGGAGGTGGGATTCGAGATTTAAGAACTATAGAAGAAATGTTTGATATTGGAGTTAATAGAGTGATTTTGGGGAGTGTGGCTGTGCAAAATCCACAGTTAGTGAATGAAGCAATTAAGCGGTTTGGGAAAGAGCGAGTTGTGGTGGCTATGGATCTTAAAAATAATGAAATTCGCGTTTCGGGATGGGAAAAAGGGACATCCATTTCGATATCAAATTTTTTAAAAAGACTCCCCAGTGTTCAAACAATTTTGTGCACAGATATTACGCGGGATGGGATGCTTAAAGGAGTTAATAAAAAGTTATATATGGATTTAAAGCGTGATTATTCCCAGATTAAATGGATTGCTGCGGGCGGAGTTTCTTCATTAAAAGAGGCGCGAAAGTTGGCTGATTTGGGTTTTTCGGTGGTGGTTGGGAAAGCATTTTATGAGGGGAATTGTCTTCGAAAACGAATTATTCCGTGTTTGGATGTTAAGAATGGAAGAACTGTTAAAGGAGTGAATTTTGTGAATTTAAGAGATGCCGGAGATCCTATTGCTTTAGGGAAAGCATACTCAGAACAAGGGGCTGATGAATTAGTTTTTTTGGATATTACAGCCACAAAAGAGCAACGAGGGACTTTGGTTGGTTTAGTGGAAAAAGTAGCGAGTGAAATTTCGATTCCTTTTACTGTGGGAGGAGGAATTAGTTCGGTGGCTGATATTCGAGAGGTTTTAAGGGCTGGGGCAGATAAGGTTTCTATTAATAGTGAATTGGTGCGAAATCCGGACTTGATTAATCAAGCTTCAGCGCAATTTGGATCGCAATGTATTGTGGCCGCGATTGATGCTAAAAAAGTTGGTGATAAATGGGAGATTTTTGTGAGTGGCGGTTCAAAGGCAACAGGTTTGGATGCGGTTAAATGGGCGCAAGAAGTAGTAGAGCGGGGTGCGGGCGAGATTTTGTTGACTTCTATGGATCGGGACGGGACCAAAGTTGGTTTTGATCTTCCTTTGTTGCGGGCAATTTCCAAAAAGGTAAAAGTGCCAATAATTGCGTCTGGAGGAGCTGGTTGTAGCGAAGATTTTGTAGAAGTTTTTGAAGAGGGAGTGGCAGATGCAGCCTTAGCAGCGAGTGTTTTTCACTTTGGCGAGATTTCAATTTCAGACCTTAAAAAATCTTTACTATGATTAATTTTGAAAAAATGAAGGGATTGATTCCGGCCGTGGTTCAAGATGTGGCCACGCGAGAAGTATTAATGGTGGGATTTATGAATGAGGAAGCTTATGAGCGTACGCGCGTAACTAGTGAGGTGTGGTTTTGGAGTCGTACGAAACAGCGCTTGTGGAAAAAGGGTGAAACTTCGGGCAATGTTTTACAGGTTAAAGAGCTGTGGGAAGATTGTGATCAGGACACGTTATTAATATTAGTAGAACCGGCGGGACCTACTTGTCACACTGGAAAGCGGTCGTGTTTTGGGGAGACTTTTCGTGGAATGGGATTTTTAGGAGCTTTGGAGCGTTGTCTAGAGGCGCGAAAAAAAGATTTACCTTCAGGTTCTTATACAACGTCTTTATATAAAGGTGGAGTGGAAGCGATTTTGGCAAAGGTAGAGGAAGAATCTTTGGAAGTTTTGCAAGCGGCGCGTGTGGAAACTAAGCAACGTTTAAAAGAAGAAGTTGCGGATTTGGTTTATCATTTAGGGGTTTTATTAGTTTTTCAGGGGCTTTCTTTTGAAGATGTGATGGAAGAGTTGGAAAAGAGGAAGGGGTGAGCGTATAATGCCAGTATGAAAAAGATGTTTTTAGGAATAATTATTGGTGTTTTTCTCTGGTCTTCCATGGTTTCAGCCGGCGAAGTTTTTCCGGATGTTTATGATACAGATTCGGTTTCGGAAGCCTTGGATTATTTAGTGGATGAAGGCGTGGTAGAGGGTTATGGGGATGGGACTTTTCGGCCGCTTAGTCTGATAAATCGGGCGGAATTTACGAAAATGGTGGTCGAGGGGGTAGAGGGTGTGACTCCAGATGAAACGGTTTATAAAAAGTGTTTTACAGATGTTCAGGAGGATTGGTACGCCAAATATGTTTGTTATGCCGAAGAGGAAGGTTGGGTGCAGGGTTATAATGATGGGAATTTTCGACCCGGGGCGTACATTACGCGCACCGAGGCTATGAAAATTATTTTTGAGGCTTTGGAATGGGAATTAGAAGGCACGGTTTTGAGTAGTTCTTATACGGATGTGGATCGTGGTAGTTGGTATGAGCCTTATTTAATGATGGCCGAAGAAAAAGGGTTGTTAGATAAATTAGACCTTTATATAACACCGCATGAATTAATTAGTCGTAAGCAAATGAGCGATCTTTTGTATCGGGCAGTGAAAAGTGAAGCGGGAGAATCATTTGATATCTGGGAAATTGAAGATGGTGATGATTTGTCGTATGAAGAAGTTTTGGAGACCGGAATTACAGCGTCTTACCCGGGAGATATGGATTTTGCACATAATTCGCAGAGTGGTTGGTCTTATGGTTGTTATACTTTTGCGGTTAAGAACTTGTTGGAATGGCGTTATGATTTGGTATTGAATGTAGCGGAGTTACAGGAGAGAATTGGATGGGATGGGGAGTTTATTTGGAATACAACTGAATTCGAAAATTTTGCCGAAGAATATGATATGGATGTGATTTTTACTTACAATGGTTCGGCGGAGTTCTTTTTTAAAAAATTAGCTAAAGGGGAACCACTAGTAATGTATATTCCTTATTATAGTGGAGGAGTGAATATTGGGCATCAAGTGGTGGCGTATTCTTTTGATGAGAATGGAGTTTGGATTGCGGATAGTATTAGTGGTGGTGTGCAAAGACAGATTGGTTTTGACGAAGTTTTCCTGGAAGATGCGCATACAACTACTAATTTAACAGATGTACGGTCTGTGAAAGCGGGTGGAGTTAGATGGTCGCAGATGGGGAGATAAATTAGTTGACGCAAGTGGCTTATGTGGATGAGCGTCACTATTCCCTCTGGTTAAAGGAAGGGATTTTTGCTATAATTTATAGAAATCAAAAAAAACCCAAACTAATTATGTCTAACTCGCCTCTCTTGACGCTCGAATGTGATGACCTGGTCCGAAATTTGGCGCTTACCACTTTTGAAGATGAGAAATTCAAAGCTTTGGATTACTTTCTTCATCAGGTTAAGTTTGCTGAAGAAAACGTTCCTTTTAATGATGAGGCTTTGGAAGATCTGGAGCTTTCGTTTTTGGAGCATTGTGATGAGGTCTTATTAAAAGTGGCCAGAAAAGAGTTAGCAACTGAGGAATGGGATGATTTGCACGATGAAGAATATCGGACGGCTTTACTCACCAGACTTGAAGAAGTACCAATCTTAAAAGGGGAGGCCGGATTAGCGCCTCTTCCTTTAATTATTGAGGAAAGTTGTATGTTAATTGAAGAAATGGAGGATGTTGGAGAGCGTTGGCTACTAGTCACGCTTCTTTCAAAAGAGCGTTTAAAAGCTTTGTTTGATTTATTAATGATTTTTAAAGATCAGCTAAAAGATGAAGCTACGGTGAGTTTAATAAGAGAAGTCCTAGAAGATTGGATGGAAATGAGTCCTTTGCTTAGAGGTTTAGATAGAGATTTATATCAGCAATGTTTACAGGAATTAAATGGAGCGGAAATTGTTTACTTTTTAGGTCGGTTCTTGCAGGTAAACAAAGAATATAGTGAGTTTTTGCAAGATCAGTATTTGCGCCAAAATCCAGAACTTTTGAAACGATTAGCTACTCGTTTAAGGACAGAAGCTACTAAACAGGCTAAGGCTGGAAGGCTCTAATATATATTGGCCATCTCCTTTGTGTTTTGCCAAGTCCTTATTTGGTGAAATGCCTTGACCTTAGGTGGTGATAATAATAATATTTTGCTTACCATATTTAGTGCGTTTTAGTTCATACAACCACTATATGTTGTGTTTTTATGGCTTTTCCTAACCCTCCATATTATGACCTCTACGGACCTTTCTCACGCTATGCGCGTGGGGGAAAAAGGGCTTAAAATAGAGCGCTTTTTTACTAATAAGGGCGAAAGTCCTTACCAGGATATTGAATTTGAAAAAAGAACTTCTAAAATTACTAACCCCGATGGATCAGTGGTTTTTGAAATGAAAGATATTGAAATTCCAAAAGATTGGACCCAGGTAGCTACTGACGTGATTGCGCAGAAATATTTTCGAAAACAAGGAGTTCCTCAAAAAGATAGTGAAGATTTAGGGGCAGAATGGTCTGCTAAACAGGTTATGGATCGGTTAGCTGGGACTTGGAGACACTGGGGAGAGAAGTATGATTATTTTGATTCCAAGGATGATGCCGATGCTTTTGAAGATGAGATGCGTTATTTACTTATGACACAGCGATCAGCCCCAAATAGTCCACAATGGTTTAATACAGGACTTCATCATGCGTATGGGATTACTGGTTCAGCGCAAGGACACTATTATGTAAATGATGAAACTGGGAGGGTAGAACGTTCTAAAGATGCCTACACTAGACCACAACCACATGCTTGTTTTATTCAATCTATTAGTGATGATTTAGTTGGGGAAGGAGGGATTTTTGATGGTGTAACTAGAGAAGCGCGATTATTTAAATATGGTTCTGGGACAGGTTCAAACTTTTCAAAGTTGCGTGGTGCGAATGAAAAGCTCGGAGGCGGAGGACAGTCTTCTGGGTTAATGAGTTTTTTGCGGGTGTTTGATCGGGCCGCTGGCGCTATTAAGTCTGGAGGGACAACTCGCCGGGCCGCTAAAATGGTTTGTGTAGATATGGATCATCCAGAAATTGAAGAATTTATTACTTGGAAGGTGATTGAAGAACAAAAAGTATCAGCCTTGGTGGCGGGTTCACATATTTGTTTTGAAAAGTTGAAACCAATTGTAGAGTCTGTGTATGTCAAAGGTTCAGATCCAGAAAAGAATCCTGAATTAAAGAATTTAGTGTTAAAAGCTAGCAAGGTTCACGTGCCACTTAACACTATTAAACGGGTAATTATGCGGGTGGATGATGGTATGAAACCAGAGGAGTTTTCATTCCGAACTTATGATACGGATTTTCGTTCTGAGGCTTACTCAACGGTGGGTGGTCAAAATTCTAATAATTCCGTGCGTGTGACAAATGAATTTTTGGAAGCAGTTGAAAAAGATACGGATTGGGATTTGATTAATCGGACTAGTGGTAAGGTTTATAAATCTGTTAAAGCACGTGATTTATGGGATCAAATTGCCGAAGCAACTTGGCTTTGTGCAGATCCTGGGATTCAATACGACAGCACTATTAATGAATGGCATACTTGTCCGAAAGACGGTCGAATTAACGCCAGTAATCCTTGTTCGGAATATATGTTTTTGGATGATACGGCTTGTAATTTAGCTTCTCTTAATTTGGTGAAGTTTTATGATGAAAAATCACAGAAATTTTTGATTGATGAATTTAGACATGCTTGTCATTTGTGGACAATTGTCTTGGAAATTTCCGTGTTAATGGCGCAGTTCCCATCTGAATCAATTGCCCAGTTAAGTTTTGATTATCGAACTTTGGGTCTTGGTTACGCTAATATTGGAACGCTTTTGATGCGGCAGGGGATTCCTTACGATAGCGAAGAAGGATTTGCGATTGCTGGAGCAATTACGGCTTTTATGTGTGGTGAATCTTACGCAACTTCTGCGGAGATGGCTAAAATACGGGGAGCTTTTCCTAGGTATGAAGGAAATGAAAAGGATATGCTGCGTGTGATTCGAAATCATCGTCGGGCGGCTTATAATGAGCCAAAGGATAAATATGAAGGTTTGACGATTGCCCCAACGGGGATTAATGAGGAGTTATGTCCAAAAGATTTGTTAGTGGCGGCGCGTGATGCTTGGGATCGTGCTTTGGGTTGGGGTGAAAAACATGGTTATCGCAATGCTCAAGTTACGGTGATTGCACCAACGGGGACAATTGGACTAGTGATGGATTGTGATACAACGGGGATTGAGCCAGATTTTGCGTTAGTTAAGTTTAAGAAATTAGTTGGTGGTGGATATTTCAAAATTGCTAACCAGTCGATTCGGCCTGCTTTGGAAAGACTTGGTTATCAAAAGGAAGAAATTGATGCCATGATTCATTATGTAAAAGGTCATGGAACGCTCAAAGGTTCTCCAACTATTACGCATGATGAACTTCGCGAAAAAGGGTTTGGGGATAAGCAAATTGTGGCTATCGAAGGTCAATTGGAGTCAGTGTTTGAGCTTAAGTTTGCTTTTAATAAGTGGGCTTTGGGTGAGGATTTTTGTGAAGAAATTTTGAAAATGGATGAGGACCAAATGAATGATTCAAATTTTGCGATTTTAAAACACCTGGGCTTTACCGATGAGCAAATAGAACAGGCTAATACTTATGTTTGTGGAACAATG
>JABJMC010000019.1 GCA_018659585.1 Candidatus Peregrinibacteria bacterium | reverse complement strand
TTGTCATAACCTTCGACAACACCTTGTGCGTAGAGATCTTCGACGCTTTCGTACGCCCAGTGATCTGTGTCCACATCGGAAAAAGACTGAGCATAAGCGATTGCACTAAAACCTACTAAAGAGGTTAAAAGAGCGATCAAGCTTAGCCCAGCAATGGATCTGTGTAACTTTTCCATAAATATGGGTTAAGGATTAATAAATGAATAAATAAAAAGAAAAAAAAGGAAACAAGTCAGGTGGACACTCTAGCTAGTAGTGCACGCACCTATTTCTTAAAAAACTTCTGAAATCTGTACTCGTAATATTCGTAACAGAGCTTACGCCCTGCCCATCTCGTTATTCCCGGCTTTTCAAGGGACATTTTACGACTTATAATCGTACGTCTACCGATAACTCTTCTAATCAGGTAAATGTTTCAACTTTGTCGGTGACAAAACTCGAATTTGTACCTTAGCTTGTTTTGTAACCTGTAACTGGTAGTCCCAACGGGAGTCGAACCCGTGTCTCCACCGTGAGAGGGTGGTGTCCTAGGCCACTAGACGATGGGACCTCTATAGGCTAACCCGTTGGGAGACTTCGGATTACCTTGCGAACTTTAGGGAATTATCACTCCTAATGCAATCCCTTTTTCGCTTCTGTTAGCCAAAAATCGCCACATAAAACGTTTTGGTTTTGGGTGTTGCCTACCCAACATGCACTTATTAGGTGACTAATCAAACTGCAAATTTTGTTTATATAAAGCGGTTTTTTGGGGTATACATGGTGCTTTTTTAGGGCTCAAAATTTAGCAACCGACTTATCAACATGTTATGCACAAGTTATGAACACCTCACACTTAGTTTGGGTTGCTTTTTTGAGATTTTCTTTTGTTTATACACTTTACGATTTTTGTTTATACAAAGCGATTTTTTGGGGTATACACTTTTCTGGAACTTGACTAATCAAGTTGAATTATGGCGTTGTATACTTTGCGTTTCGACTAGTCAAACTATTTTGTTGATTAACTAATCACTAGTTTTGACTACACAGAGCCGTTTTTTTACCTGGAAAATGCCGTTTTTTAGGGCAACGCTCTTCATTTACTCAATTTTGACTGGTCAAACTCTAATTTCCGGCAGAAACAAGGGCAAAAAAACTGTTTTTTCTGTTTTTATAAAATTTCTTGACTTCTTTGGTTTTTATTTTTTTACTATTTTCGCTATTGATTTTAGTTTTTTTCTGGTAAAATCCGCCTGAATGGAAAAAGATTTATATAAAATTTTAGGTGTTGAGCGCTCGGCCAGTGATACTGATATTAAGCGGACTTATCGCAAGCTTGCCCAAAAATATCACCCGGATGTTAATAGAGATAATCCCGAGGCTGAGCAAAAGTTTAAGGAAGTAAGTGTAGCTTACGAGATTCTTTCGGATAAGAAAAAACGCGCTCAGTATGATCAATTTGGCTTTGCTGGTTTTTCAGGAGGGGGCGGACCTGGTGGCGGTGGCTCCTCAGGTGGTTTTGGGAATTTCGATCCTTCTAATTTTGGAGGTAGTTTTTCGGATATATTCGAAACTTTTTTTGGAGCAAATGCGGGTGGCGGCGCTCGCGGTGGCGCTCGTGGTGGTGGACCCAGACGACATGGCCCGCAACCTGGTCACGATATTGAAAGCTCACTCACCTTAACTTTTGAAGAAGCAGTATTTGGAATCGAAAAAGAATTAGAAATTACTAAAGCTGATACCTGTCCACACTGTACTGGAAAGGGCGCTGAACCCGGCACCTCCCTGATCTCTTGTAAAGAATGCCAGGGCACCGGCCAAGTTCGTAGTATACGTCAAACTATTTTGAGAACCTGTACGAAATGTGAAGGAGCGGGTCAAATTCCAGAAAAAAAATGTTCAAAATGTCATGGTCAAATGCGCACTCGCCAAAAAACTCGCATTACTGTTAAAATCCCACCTGGTATTGAAAATGGATCAACTATTCGCTTAAGAGGCAAAGGCGAAGCTGGCACGCACAACGGACAACACGGAGACCTTTATTTGCATGTCCAAATTAAGCCACACCCACGTTTTGAGCGTCATGGCTATGATATTCATGTCAACGAACCTATTCACCTTTTACAGGCTGTACTAGGCGATAATATTCAAATTAAAACTGTGCATGGCAAAATGAAGCTCAAAATTCCGGCGGGAACACAAAATGCTCAAGTCTTTAAAGTGAAGAATTATGGTGTGCCGCATGCGCAAAGCTCAGCCAAAGGTGACCATTATGTTCATATCCAAATTGAAATTCCCAAAAAAGTTAAACGCAGTGAAAAAGAGCTCTATGAAGCCCTTATTAAGGAGGGAAAGCACTCAAATCCAAATAGCGATCTTTTTTCATAGCTTGCCTCTAGATACGAATTAGATTACGATAATTACCATGAATATTGTTCTTTCTTGGGATCTTTTCATTATTGTCTTTTTCTCGGTCATTATTGCCTACAGTTTTATTGTGGGCCGAAATCAGACAATTAAGATTATTATTGGAACTTATATGGCGACCCTGGCCGCGGATGGCGTGGCGAATTTAGCGCACAAGTATTTAGGAGGGCCGACTCCGATTGTAAAGTTTTTGGGAGGGCCTAGTGCTGATGAAATTTTGATTACCATGAAAATTATTTTGTTTATTATTGTGGTTGTGACGATTGCGGTGCGCGGAGGCTTTGAAGTATCGATTTTAGCAGAACAGCGACTGCCTATTCGGGTATTAATGACATTTTTGTTTGGAGTTTTGAATGCTGGTTTAATTGTGAGTACACTTCTGTTATATGTATCTGGATTGTCTTTGATTGGGGCAGCTCAAATTGGAACCATAAGTACTATTGGAGAAAACTCGATGTTGGTGCAACTAATGATCGAAAACTACAGCTTATGGTTTTCGTTGCCAGCGATTTCTCTGGTGGTGGTGAGTTTTGTGGAAGGAGAACCATTAGACTAAAAAAGGCTTTACAATAGTCGCTACAAATATTAAAGTGGCGTGGGTCAGTAGCTCAGGGGCAGAGCGGCGGCCTTTTAAGCCGACAGTCGTGGGTTCAATTCCCACCTGACCCACCATCACGCGAAGAGGCCGAAGGCCTAATTCGCGCTGCGAGCGTAGCGAGCAAACTAACGTGCGAGGAGTTTCGGATACTCTTTTTTGCGTCCGTACCAAACGTTTGACATGTTGCTTTGGCGCAACCTGGAAAGGTGGCATTCCTGTCAAGCTAATGTACAAGGGATCTAGTCAAAAAATTAACTTAAGTTTTACGTGATTTATAATTTAAGAAAATTAATTTTAACACCTCAAAAATCCCTCCTTATTGTACGTTACAGTTGACGCAACAAGAATCCTCCAGGTTCAAATATGTCATACGAGTCAAGCTATTGTACCTATACCAAAAAAGACATCCTAAAACTCGCATGTATCTTAAAAAGAGCGTCTTTCGCAAGTGTATACCCGCCTTTTTGGCTTGTATTTGACAAAAAGTCACTCTTGATTAGTCAAAAAAATTGCTGTATAAATCGTGTTGCTTACTCACATTTTTGATTAGTCAACATGGCCAAAAGCCAGTACCTAAACCTTCAGGACGCAGCTTTGCTATCGGAGAAGTCAGCGCAGACGATTCGCCGGCTTATTAAAGGTAACAAAGTGCGGTACCGAAAATACAAAACTCCGCAAGGTTTTACCTATTTAGTAGAGAAAACTAGTTTAATTAAACATTTTGATATTGAAGATGGGAAAAAACCTAAAAAAGAAGAGTCTGAACCAGAATTAGTGGAAGAATTTATTCCGCCGGGAGAAATTGAAGCTGAAGCTGAAGTTGAGGAAGAAAACGAGGCTCCAGTGGTGGAGCAAGTTTTTGAACGGGAAAGACCAAAATCTCGACCTTTTAATGCGGCTAATGCTTCTAAGGCACCAATTGATGATCAAACTGCGGCTGGTTTTCAAACTTTAATGACCCAACTAGTTCACCAACATCGTGATGATAAAAAGCGATTATTCGAACTTTTGGAAATGTTTCAAAAAAGAATTCTGACCCTAGAGGACCAAATTAAACAATTGGAAGCGCCTAAGACAAAAAAACGCTGGTTTGGGCTTTGGTAAGCCATTTTTAAGTGATTTAGATTAAATTGTAATATTTAGAAACACTTTTCCGTTACTTAAAGTGGTTCTTTGACGTATAATCCTCTTGTGAATCTTGAAGAGGAACAACAATTGGTTTTGGATGCCCAGGAAAACGTAGAGCGCTTTGAACAGCTCTACGAACTGTATTTTCCAAAAGTCTACGGCTTTGTGCGCGGAAAAGTAAATTCTCGCAATATAGCCGAAGATTTAGTAAGTGAAATATTTATTAAAATTTTGGAAGCATTACCACGATACCAATTTAGAGGCTTGCCCTTTGGGGCGTGGGTGTTTCGAATTGTGCGTAATCACTTAAAAGACTATTACGCTAAATCTAGCCGGACTAATGTTGGGAATTTAGAAGACGCTGACTGGCTCAAAGATGAAGACTCCACTCGTAACCCAGCTAAAGAGACACGCCGTAAAAATCTTCGAGAAAACTTAATTAAATCTTTCCATGTTTTAAAAAAACAGGAAAAAGAAGTGATCCGCTTGAAATATTTTGCTGAATTATCTAATCAAGAAATTGCGGACACCCTGGGATTATCACCGAATCACATTGGCGTAATACTGTTCCGCGCCTTAAAAAAATTAAAAACCTCGTATGATGTTTAAACTTAAATCATTACTTTCTCGGCTACTTTATTTAAAAAAGGCGCCAAACTCAGAGGATTTTAGTAAACTCGAAGTTGAGTTAATGAAGGCGGCACCAAAGGCGCGCAGCTCATTCCAACGTGATTTGCGCCAAAAGCTAAAAGCGCGCCATCAGGAACTCATGGAAGAGCAAATAGAAAAGGAGAGTGGGTTTTTGTATGTACATCGTTTTGCGGCCAGCATGATGCTGGTGCTGATCTTGGTGGCTGGGGGTGGGACAGTGATTGTTTCTGCTTCTGGTGCGCCAGTGCCACAAAATCGGGGGTTTGAAAGTATTAATTCGGACTGGCACCCGGATGTATCCCCTATTACGATTGATTTTGATAAAAGTATGATGCAGAGTTCGGTAGAAGATGCTTTTTCAATTTATCCGCAAGTAAATGGTCAATTGGTGTGGGAAAATCGTCAAACTGTGCATTTTTTGCCGGATGAGCCACTAGATCCGAATCAACAATATGTAGTGAATATTTCTAAAAAAGCGAAAAGTTTATTCCAAAAACCAATTTCCGCAGAATTTGAGCAAAAAATAAATGTGTTTTCACCAGAATTGCCGCCTAGAATCCAAAATCAAACTATGCGAATTCAGGAATTAAAAGAAAGCAGCAAAACTCTAACTGGAGGCCAAAAAGACGAAGTTATACAAAAAATTCGTGACTTAGAAAAAGATTTGGAATGGTTTTTTGAGCAAGAGCAAAACGGCCCCGTGGATGGACCCACCAATCAATTTGGGCCCAAGGTTCAGCCTTCCAGTGCGTAATGATTTCTGCTAAGTTAGGCGCATGAATAATGAGCCTAATGATTTTTTACCATCGGAGATTTTAAGATTGCTGTCCAAAAAAGGGAAGTCTGCATTTTTCCCAAAAATGGGAATTTTAGCGCAAGCTGCAAAAGCCAAAGGCAAACGCTACAACGCCACGATCGGAACCGCGAAAGATGATGATGGGTCTGTAATGAGTTTGAAATCTATTGCAGAATTAATAGATGTGGATCCGGAGGTTGTTTTTCCATATGCCCCAGGATTTGGTCGCCCAGAATTACGTGAATTATGGCAAAAAATGTTGGTTGAAAAAAATCCCAATTTAGCTGGTGTTAAAATTTCTAAACCAGTGGTAACCGGGGCTCTAACGCATGGCTTAAGTTTGTTGGGATTACTATTCTTTAATGAAGGTGAAGAACTGATTTGTCCAGATTTATATTGGGGTAATTACAGGTTAGTTTTTGAGCACTGGCACGGAGTGGAAATTAAAACTTATCAAACTTTTAAGGACTCCGGATTTAATGTAGCGGGACTGCGTGAAGAATTGCTGACCTCGGGCGATAAAAAAGTTGTGATTTTGAATTTTCCTAATAATCCCACGGGATATACTCCCCTAAATGAAGAAGTTTTAGAAATTGTGGCGGCTTTTGAAGAAGCTTTGGCCGCTGGTAAACAAATTGTAGTATTTATTGATGATGCTTATTTTGGATTGGTTTATGAGGAAGGTGTAATACAGGAATCTTTGTTTGTGCGTTTAGGAAATTTAAATAAAAATTTATTAGCCGTGAAAGTAGATGGCCCCACCAAAGAGGATTATGTGTGGGGTTTTCGAGTGGGATTTTTGACTTATGCTTACAAAGGAATGTCTGATGAAGCGGCCGAAGCTTTGGAAGAAAAGACAGCCGGAGCCTTGCGTGGGAATGCCTCTAATATTTCTAATTTGTCACAATCACTCCTGTATAAAGCGTATTCTTCGCCGAATTATGAGGCTGAAAAACAGGAAAAATTTGAAACTTTGAAAGAGCGTTATAAAGAGGTTAAAAAAACTCTGACCGATCATCCTGAATATACGGAAATGTTTACGGCGTTGCCTTTTAATTCTGGTTATTTTATGTGTGTAAAATTGCGCGATGATGTGGATCCAGCAAAAGTTTATCAACTTTTATTAGATGAATATGATACGGGCGTGATTTTGTGTGATGATTTGCTTAGAATTGCTTTTTCTTCGGCGCCATTGAAAGACATTCCTCACCTTTACGAAAACATTTATAAAGCCACCCAAGATGTCTTGCAAGATAAATAAAAATTTGAGTGTGGAGGAGTTAGTTGCGGCCGCAATTGCGCGTGACGAAGTTAAAAAAAGTAAAAGTGGCGCACTGGCGAGTACGACCGGCACATACACGGGGCGTTCACCGCATGACAAATTTATTGTAGACACTGAGGATGTTCATAACGAGGTAAGTTGGGGCGATATAAATGTGGCAATAACAGAAGAAAACTATGAAAAACTAGAAAAATTAATGCGAGATTATTTAGATGAACGAGATGAGGTTTTTGTGTTTGAAGGAAAGGTTGGAGCAGACTCAAATTGTAGTTTAAAAGTGCGCGTAAATTGTGAATACGCGTACCAAGCTTTGTTTTGTCGGCACATGTTTGTGAATGTTCTGAATGAAGAATTAGAAAATTTTGAAACGGAATTTACGATGCTAGCAGCGCCAGGATGTAAGATTTCAAAACCGTCAGAATACGGCCTAAATTCCGAGGCTTTTATTGTGGTAAATATGAAGAAAAAACTTGTATTAATTGGGGGTTCTAAGTACGCCGGAGAAATTAAAAAAGGCATGTTTAGCGTGGCTAATCATTTGTTTCCCGCTAAGGGAGTTTTGCCGATGCATTGCTCCGCTAATATGGGAGCTGATGGACGAACTGCCGTGTTTTTTGGGTTGTCTGGGACTGGGAAAACAACCTTATCCGCCGATCCCAAACGGGCTTTAATTGGTGATGATGAGCATGGCTGGGGAAAGGAAGGAATTTTTAATTTTGAAGGAGGGTCATATGCTAAATGTTTGCACTTAACGCGCGAAAAAGAACCACTTATTTATGATGCAATTCGGTATGGAACAATTTTGGAAAATGTGACGATGAATGATAACGGTGAACTTGATTTTGAAGATGATTCATTGACGCAAAATGGACGGGCTGCTTATCCGCTTTCTTATATTCCGGGACACGTGGAATCTGGGTGCGGCGGGCATCCCAGTGCGATTGTTTTTTTGACCGCGGATGCGTTTGGAGTTTTACCACCAATAAGCCGGTTATCGAAAGAGCAGGCCATGTATCATTTTGTGGCGGGCTACACCAGTAAATTAGCGGGAACAGAGCGTGGAATTGTGGAACCGCAGGCAGTTTTTTCTTCGTTTTTTGGAAAGCCATTTATGCCACTTAAACCAATGGTTTACGCGGAGTTGTTGGGAGCGAAATTAGAACAGTTTGGAACACCAGTTTACTTAATTAACACTGGTTGGTCTGGTGGTTCATTTGGAGTTGGGGAACGAATAAACCTGCCGTACTCGCGCGCCATGGTGACCGCGGCCTTGAATGGTGATTTGGATGAAGCTCTATATGCGACGCATCCAATTTTTAATTTGGATTATCCAACGAGTTGCCCCAATGTTCCAGATGAGGTCTTGAATCCGCGAAATACATGGAAAGACAAAGATGCCTATGACAAAAAAGCGCAAGAGCTAGCAGACTTGTTTGTGCAAAACTGCGATAAATTTATTAACATGCCGGCGGCGGTGCGGAAAGCGGGGCCGTTGGGGGCGTGCTAGGAGTTAACACATCACATTCCAGCGTTCTTTCGTGAGTGAGGCTTTGTAAATGATTAACTTCGTGCGTTAAGGCGTGAGCGCCCCGATCCGCTTGTTGATAAGCGTGAAAGCGTTCAGCGAGCGCAGGATCTGCTAATTGAGCGATCATTTCGTCACATTCGCGACCAGTAATGCCTGATTCAGAGAGTTTGACTGGGCTCCCTTTCCCACTAGTGGGAATCATAATTAAACAACCAACTCCCCCCTCTTGCAGATTGGAATGAATCATTGATCCACCGTGTTTTTGAATAATTTGACAGGCACTATCTAAGCCAATTCCTAAATGAGGGTCTGCTCCTAGAGCTTCTCCAGAAAGAGTAATCCCACGACGTAAAATAGAATTAAAAAGAGCGCCAACTGTGTAATCTCGTAATTCATAATCCCCAATATTCATCATCTGACGTAAGGATTGAATATCAATTTGTTTACCATGATCACGAATTTCTACTAAAGCTACTTTTTCGCCACGTAATTCAACTTCTCCTAAAACTTCTACACTGGCATAGGCTTGGTCCTTTTCGGAATACCCTTCTAGCTCTTCTCCGGAGGCTTTCCAATCATGAAAACAATTTTTCAGAGGCTCAAAAAGGCTAAGCAAAAGCTGATTAGGGCTACTGGATTGGATGGATACATCAGCACGAGCTCTAACCTCAAGTGACAACTCTCCCTTTTCATTAAAACGGGATTGGCAAAGTGTAACTATTTCTTCCACAAGGAGTTTTAAATCTGTTGCTTCTCTTCTGTCTACACCTTCTATTTGCTCTTGAAAGCCCATTACGACTCTTAAAACAGCAGGGATGGCTAACATTTGTTTATTCAGCCAATCTGGTATTTCATATACTTTTTTAAGTTCACACAAAATACCAAGGGCCATGTTAATTGCATGAACGTCAAATAAACGCGCCATGGCATGCTTGAAATTAGCTGCAGTTTTCAATTTCATATCCCACCCCTGGTCATTAATATCAATGGCTTGAAAAGGATGATCTAAAGGAGACTCATTTAAAGGCTCCTGTGGCTTATCAAAGCCCAAATGATTTAATTGGTGATAAATTCTGATTATTGCGTCTTCGAAAACAGTATTATGTTCTAAATCTGTTAAATCAAGTACATCCTCTGACTCTAAGACTCTTTTTGATACTAATTGGAAATATTCACTTTTTATTAATGATGTAAACTCTTGCAAACTATCAGCTACTAAATGTGAGTATAAGTCTTTTAGTAAATCATCTTTTGCTTGCCCTATTTCTAAAGCGATGCGATCAAAAGTTTCATCAAAGCTGTCGTAAAGTGATGCGTCTAATCTGTGATCCCTGGTTTTAAGGACTTTAGTTAACCAAATCGCTTTTAACTCCTGATAATGAGCTTCCTCAAGATGGGGCCCAGTATTTTCTTGATCTAAAGACGTCATAAGTTTTGAACAAAGGCTGTTTATTGTACTCTTTTTGCTGTTTTTGTCAACCCTATTGAAAGTATTGGTGTTGCGGCGGTCTAATGCTATTATGGGGCCCGTTAAATCTCTAATTTTTCTGACCCATGTCTCTCTTTGAAAACACTATCCGCCAGATGCGGAATGCGGCCCAAATCATGAAGCTGGATCCGCATGTAGAAGCTCATCTATCTAGCCCCCAACGAATTTTGGAAGTAAGTGTACCAGTACATATGGATAATGGTTCGGTGCGTGTTTTTAAAGGTTTTCGAGTGCAACATTGTAATGCTCGTGGGCCTTATAAAGGTGGAATTCGGTTCCATCCCCAAGTTGATATGGAAGAGGTGAAGGCTCTGGCTACTTGGATGACTATGAAATGTTCAGTGGTTGGCATTCCTCTTGGTGGTGGTAAAGGTGGCGTGATTGTTGATCCGCGCGAGCTTAGCGAGCGCGAATTGGAGCAGTTATCGCGGACGTATATTCGAGCAATTGAGCCTTTGATCGGTCCAGAAAAGGATGTTCCGGCGCCAGATGTTTATACGAATCCTAAAATCATGGCTTGGATGGCAGACGAATATTCAATGCTGCAACGTCGTAATAAATTAGGTGTGGTAACAGGTAAGCCACTGTCTGTTGGAGGATCTGAAGGACGTGGTGAGGCAACTTCGCAAGGTGGAATGTATGTTTTGGAAGAAGCTTTAAAAGAACTTGGCAAAAATCCATCTGAAATGACTGTGGTGATTCAAGGATTTGGAAACGCTGGAGCAAATGTGGCCCATATGATGGAAGATGCTGGCTACAAAGTTGTTGGTGTTTCTGATTCCAAGGGAGCTCTTTATTGTAAAGAAGGATTGCACCCACGTGAAGCTATTTCTTGTAAAATGGAAAAAGGCACGGTTACCGAATGTTCAGTGGCTGGAATTCAAAAAACTGGTGATTGCTGTAAAGTGATTACTAATGAAGAACTGCTCGAAGTTGAATGTGATGTTTTAGTGCTTTCTGCCTTGGAAAACCAGGTTACAAAAGACAACGCGGCCAATGTTAAAGCTTCGATTATTTTGGAACTTGCAAACGGCCCAACTACGCCCGAAGCAGATGAAATTCTGCGCGAAAAAGGGGTCATGGTCATCCCAGATATTCTAGCTAATGCCGGTGGAGTGACGGTAAGTTACTTTGAACTTGTGCAGAACGAGGCCAACTTTTACTGGAGTGCAGAAGAGGTTCAAGAACGTCTTATTCGCATTATGGTTGAAGCATGGCAGGCAGTTTCAGAGACAGCCAAAAAACATAATGCAACCTTACGGGAAGCGGCTTTCATCGTAGCTCTAAAACGCTTAGAAGAGGCTATGTTAGCTCGGGGCTGGTAGGAGCTTCTGATCGTTGTCGTCGATAAGGAGGATCTGTGGAAAGTTCCTCAAATTCGGTTTGAGCAAATATTCTGGCGGCCGCAATGGTGGCTACCGAATCCAGTTCTGTTTTGTCACTGCCTCGAGTGAGTTCGTTTATGATTCCTACAACATTAATATCATCAATTGCAATTAGTCCATCGTCTCCTTTTGCTCCTAATTGTTTTACTCTAGCCACTATCCGTTCATGAACTGCCGTTACCTGTTCAGCGTGTGGCAATTCAGCTGGGGGGTTTTGTCCTAACTCGTTTATTGGTTCTAAAGATCTCGGCACAACACCTTTTTTAAGTAAACAATCTAACAATCGTTCTCGGACTAAATCTTGAAAATCCGTTCGGTCAGCATCACTGTGACGTAAACCAAAACCATTTTCGGCGGTTAATTCACCCTGTGAGTCCTCTATTTCTTTAACTACTCCTACTAAGCGATTTGCGGTTCTATTAACTTCGGAATGGGGATTATGACGTTGCACACTTTGACTAACAGCGTGAACAGCTCTCTGCCATAAACCAGGCCGACTATCAGATTGCTCGGGAGATGCTGATTGAGCTTCTGGCATGATAAAAGTATTAAGGCGATTTAATTTAGCTTTTTGGCTTGTTTAAGTCAAGTTATGGTTTAATTCTCAGGTTAGAAAGTGACGCATGCGTTACTTTTTTCTCTGTAAAAAATCTCTAACTACATCTTATATTGTCAAGAGGCGCAGTTTTGAGCTACATTGAACCTAACTCAAAAATTCATCCCTTTTTATTCTTTTCATCTTAAAAAAATGAAGACCATCTATGCTTTCTCGGAAGGTTCCAAAAAAATGAAGGACCTACTCGGGGGCAAAGGGGCTAATTTGGCGGAAATGACTCGCCTTGGTTTGCCTGTGCCTCCTGGATTCACCCTCACCACCGAAACTTGTCTTTACTATTTGGAGCACGAAGGTTATCCGGAAAACTATGAACAAGAATTAGAGGATAAATTGCAAGAATTAGAACAAAATATGGGGCAAAAATTTGGAAATGTCGAGGATCCTCTACTGGTTTCCGTACGATCTGGAGCCCGAGTTTCTATGCCGGGAATGATGGATACAGTTTTAAACCTTGGTTTGAATGACGACACTATCAAAGGTGTGATTGAAAAAACTGGAAATGAGCGGTTTGCGTATGATTCTTACCGTCGGTTTGTGCAGATGTTTGGAGATGTGGTGTTGGAAGTTCCTCATCATCATTTTGAGGATGCTTTGACTACAATTAAGGAGAAAAAAGGCGCTCGTTTAGACACAGATTTAAAGGCTGAGGATTGGATGGAATTAGTGCAGACTTTTAAGCAAATTGTGCACGACACAACTGGTAATCCATTCCCAGAAGATCCAAAAAAACAGCTTCGACTTTCAATTGAAGCAGTGTTTAAATCTTGGAATAACAAACGAGCGATTACTTATCGAAATTTGAATGGAATTCCGCATAATATTGGAACGGCCGTGAATATTCAAACTATGGTTTTTGGAAATATGGGTGATACTTCGGGAACTGGAGTGGCCTTTACCCGATGCCCTTCAACAGGAGAAAACATGTTTTATGGTGAGTATTTGATGAATGCGCAGGGTGAAGATGTGGTGGCTGGAATTCGAACACCAGAGCCGCTCACTAAATTGGGTGAAGTAATGCCTGATGTTTATAAAGAATTAGTCGAAATTAGGGATCAATTAGAAGATCATTATCGGGATATGCAGGATCTTGAGTTTACGATTGAAAAAGGGCGGTTGTTTATTTTGCAAACGCGTGATGGGAAGCGAACAGCACAAGCAGCGCTGCGAATTGCTGTGGAAATGGTAGAAGAAAAACTAATTACCAAGGAAGATGCTTTATTACGCGTGGACCCAAATCAATTAAAGCAGTTACTACATCCTTCCATTGCGATGGATGCAAAATATGACGTGCTAGCCAAAGGCTTGCCGGCTTCACCGGGGGCCGCGACGGGAAAGGTTGTTTTTGACGCTGATACAGCCGCAGAATGGGCTGAGGAAGGAGAAAGCGTAATTTTGGTGCGCAAAGAAACTAGCCCAGAAGACATTCACGGTATGCACGCGGCCCAAGGAATCCTAACTTCGACCGGAGGGAACACCAGCCACGCCGCTGTGGTTTGCCGCGGTATGGGTAAGTGTTGCGTGGCCGGCGCGGGCGAGGTGATTGTGGATTACAAAAAAAGTGAATTCCGCGTCGGAGATACAGTTATAAAGAAAGGCGAAGAAATTACTTTGAACGGAACTATTGGTGAAGTAATTGTGGGACAAGTAGAAATGTGTGAACCCGAAGTTTCGGGTTATTTTGAAACTATTATGCTGTGGTCGGATGATGTGCGTGAAATGCGAGTGCGTACCAACGCTGACACTCCCGAAGATTGTCAGGTGGCTCGTGATTTTGGAGCGGAAGGAATTGGTTTGTGCCGTACTGAACATATGTTTTTTGCCGAAGATCGAATTGCAATCATGCGCGAAGTTATTCTGGCCAAAGACGATGAAACCCGGCGCGCCAAAGCTGTAGAAAAATTAAGACCAGTTCAAAAAGAAGATTTTGTTGGAATTTTTAAGGTTATGAATGGCTTTCCAGTGACAATTCGTTTACTGGACCCGCCACTTCATGAATTTCTTCCTTCACTAGATGCTCACGAAAAAATTGCAGCATTATCTAAAGAAATGGGCCTTTCAGTAGATGATCTTAAAAAAATCATTGGCAATCTTCACGAAATTAACCCGATGCTTGGTCACCGTGGCTGTCGTTTAGGAATCACTTGCCCTGAACTTTACGCCATGCAAGTGCGCGCTATTATGCAAGCAGCCTTTGAATGTCATGAGCAAGGAATTACGGTTATCCCAGAAATCGAGGTGCCATTAATAGGTGAATTTGAAGAATTCAAAGCTGTGCACAAGATTGCCATGGATGTTATTTCTAAACTCGGAGAAATTCCATTTGAATATAAAATTGGAACCATGATTGAAATTCCACGAGCCTGTTTAACAGCCCACAAAATTGCGGAAAAAGCAGACTTTTTATCCTTTGGGACTAATGATTTAACGCAATTAACTTACGGCTATAGTCGTGATGATGCTGGTAGTTTCTTGGCTCATTATATAGAAGCCGGAATTTTAACTGATGATCCGACCGAAACAATTGATCAAATTGGAGTTGGATCTTTGATGCAAACTTGTGTGAATCTTGGTCGTGAAACTAAACCTGATTTAGAAATTGGAATTTGTGGCGAACATGGTGGAGAACCTCGTTCCGTTGAATTCTGTCATACAATTGGCCTGGATTATGTGAGTTGTTCTCCTTATCGCGTACCAATTGCGAGACTAGCCGCGGCTCAAGCAGTTTTAAAAGAAAAGGCTGGGGAATTAGCCCCCCGCAAAGCCCGCTCTCTAAAAAAAACTGAAAATGAACCAGCGACGGTCTATTAAACATAGACTTTAATCTGTTATCGTGGTATAATTTTTAGATAATTTTATCTAAATTAATACCATGAGTGAACGCGAAAAAGCTGATACACCATCGCGCGATGAAGATCCTGGTGCAACACCAGTGATTCCGGTAGTCCCCGAACCAACTGAGGACATCGAAGCTCGTGTAGAAGATTTAGAGGCCGAAAGAACGGCGGAATTAGGTCATTCCTCTACCGCTGCCAGCGAAATTGCCATTGAAATCACTAGTGACGATCCTCACCGAACGGCCACGGAAAACTTTGTAAACGCCCAAATTGAAACCGGAGAATTAAAAGGAATTGAGACAATTTCTGATTTACGACAACTAAGCGCCGAAAAACTTCTTAACCTGGAAAGTCAATATGAAGGACTGCTTTTTTACGCTTTTACGGACTTTATGGATGGCGGCACAGAACTCAATTTTGAACACTGGTATGACTGGTATAAAGAACCCCAAGATGGAGCGCAATTTAAAATCTCTTTCCGTGGAAATACTGACGCTTACTGGAATATTGGCGCTGGACATATCCTTCCCCCTTCAGTCCGAAATATTGAAGTTTGGCCTAAAGGAATAGAAGCAAATAAACGCGCTAGCAAATATCGTCTGGGCCTAAAAAGCCAACGCAAAGATGAAACTGCGGGCTTTTTTGATAGTAATGATGATTACATTCCAGTTTTTGATAATGATGTGATTACTATTCGTAATGTTAAAGAAAAATTTGATAAAAAATATCGTAAAGAACCAGCTAAAGAAGGTCGCTTAGGTGAACTTGATTACACTACTTACCAAAAATCTAATCACGCTCGTAAAGATAAAAAACGAACTAAACGAGTGCAGCGCCAGGAAGCGGCCACTAATTTCCAAGGTAATGAGCGGATAAGCAGCAGCCATGCCAGTCTTTTAAATTTAGGAGATACGGAAAAATTTTGGAAATCAAGCAAGGAAAGCTATGGCAAGCGCCTAGACTCTATGATCCATGAATTTCCAGACTTACTATTTTATGCCAACAAATACCGCGAAAAATATGCAGCTGAATTTAAAGTTGATGTGCCTGAAAGCATTGTGTTTGGGATGTTCCTACGGGAATCTGGATTCGATGCAGGGACTATGAATAAGGCGGGCAGTGATTGTGGTGGTTTAGGTCAATTTTGGGGCCCTACTTGGACTGATTTTATTAACGCAAATCCCTGGGTAACAGAAAAAATGCAACAAGATCCAGTGTGGCAAAATAGGGGTGTTATGGATTGGCGTTTTAATCCAGAAATTATGATGGCGGCTACGTTTTGGTACTCTGCTAAGAACATTCGAGATACTTATAATGATCACCAAGCTAATCCTTATACCTATGACCGCTTTTTAGAAACTAGTGTCGCCAAATCTAAAGGAGGAATTATTAGCTTAGCCCCGGAAGATGCCTGGCTAGTTTATCTAAATCACCATGATGGTCATGATGGAGCTAGTCGACAGCTCCGCTATAAAAGTTATCGTGAAGATAAGTCCGACTGGTCTCAATCGAAAGCGGCCAGAAAAGCAGGCCTAACATCAACTCAACAAGCAACTCGTAAAAAGGGCTACACCCCTGAAAGATATTTCAATAAATACGGTGGCCAAGGTAAAGAATCTGTAGTAATTGGTGGAGAAACTGAATATTGGGCTGATGAAAGATTTGATTGGATTACAGGAGTAGATGATGATTGTGGCTTAAATGAAAAAATTTCACATAATGCCTCAACTTTTCACAATTCTTTATTTGATGAAACTGGCGGACGTCGTATTCCAGTTCCCACTGAATCAAAAAATTGGGGTTGGGCAAAACCTGATGCGGCCGCGGAAATTGCTCGTATAGAGGCTAGGGAAGCGTCCAGAGAAGCAACTACCGGTTTACCAAGTTATGAATACTACCGTGACGCCGAAACCCTAGATGCTTTAGCGGAAAACCCGGTTGTGCCGGGGAATACTCTTTATATTGGGTCTTCTTCGACTAATGGAAGCTATGGCCCACGCATGAGAGGAGATAAAAAGATACTTGCTGCGGATAGTCGAAAAATTATTAATCGAGGGCTAGAGGGAGAAGATCCGATTGATATGGTTTCTTCACTGGAGGCTTTACCCGTAGAAGAACTAAAAACTTTTGATCGGGTGGTGCTGCAAGGGGGCGTGAAAAATGCTTGGTACACGGATCCACAAAAACGCTTCGGAGAATCTCGCGACGCCATGATTAGAATGGTGGAGCATATTCAGGAGCACTCTCCAGATACTAAAATTTATGTTATTGAGCTTACCCCGTGGGGAGGAAATTACAAGGCAACAGAAGCATTTAATAATTGGTTAAATACGGAGGGTGAATCCATAGGAATAACTGTTGTTCCTTGTTATCAAATCATGACTGATGGTACCCGAAAAGGAATTGTCCCAGAATATGGGTATGATAAAAAAAAGGTTCATATAACCCATGGTAACCGCTACGCTGGAATGTTGGCGGATTGGATTCGACGCAGTGAGCAACCACCTTCTCGAGCAAGTTCTACTCGGTTGATTGGTGATTCATTGTTTAGTCAGTACATTGACGATCATTTAAAGCTAGATGGGCAAAATATTCCTCACTCTACTGAAGCTACTTATGTTCAAGGAGGGAAATCAATTGCTGTAATGCGGCAAGATTTAGAAGCAGCTGTTGAGGCAAATGAGTTTGAAGGTGTGAAATCCGTGGCAATTTGGGCTGGGGCCAACAATATTGTGTATAGCGATGTTCAAGCAAACGTGCTTACGCCTTACCAAGAAATGATTGATTTATTGAAGGGAGTAAACCCTGATATGCGAATTGTTTTAGTCACAATTCCTCCTGTTACGGGCTATCACGATCCGGATACAGGAGAGCCAAAATGGAGTGACCCCGAAGGTACTAATGAGCACGCCATATTAGTTAATGATTGGATCCGTAGCCAAGCCGCGGCTAATCCTAATATTTCGTACGTGGATGCTTACGCGATGATTCAAGATCCAGCTCGCGAAGGATATATGCAAACAAATTATGACGGTGGTGACAGTCTGCACTTAAGCACCGCTGGCTACCAACTAGTCCAGACTGAAATTGAACGGCAATTATCTAGCAATGAAGTCGCCATGGCCGCCCCAGCGCGACCAGTTTCAACCTCAAACATTGATTCTGTATTAGTAATTCCTAAAAGCTCTGATCGTGGGGGTGAAGGAACAGCGACAACTCCGCGTAATTTTTTGGTACTTAATGATCAAGTGGCAAATGGTGGAGCGATTGGAATGACTAGAAAAAAGAAAGATGAAGAAGTACAAGTCTACTCAGAATTTGTAACGTCACAAGTCGAACACTTAGCCTCCCAAGACTACACTTGTATTGTGGACTTTGGACAGAACGCAGTTCCTTCAGAGGGGGATGCAGCTGAAGCTAATGGGATAGATTATTATAAAAAAACTGTTTACACCTCGCCTACACCAGGTTCCCACAACCAAGAAATTATTCAATTAATTTCGGATCTAATTGATGATGACGAAAAGATTTATGTTCACTGTACAAACGGTGCTCACCGCGCACCAGGTATCATGACTATGGTTTATTTGCATCGCAATCCAAACCTTACTTTTGAGCAAGCTTTTGCGAAAGCAGGTGGTAAATATTCTAGCTATAACAAAGCTCAACCTTGGGGATGGGAATTGTTCCAACAAATGGTGAATTATGCGGAAGCCAGAGACGTTGAAGTCTCCGAAGAAACCTATGCTTTTGTGCAACGCGAGCATGGTGAAAATATGAGGGCCTAAATTTAATCTCCCCATCCTAATCTTTCACGGAGGAGTTTGTAGTATTTGGTATTGGTGGCGCGAGCTAAGACAAAATGCCGAGAAGAGCGCCGGAATTTAATCTTATCGCCATATTGAAGCTTGGTAATAGTCTGACCGTCGATAGTTAGACCAATGTCATTATCGGCGTATTTACGTTTGGTTTCGATGGTCACCGTAAGCATACGATTAGAAGGAATCACAATTGGGCACATAGAAAGCGTGGCTGGACAAATTGGCGTGAAAACCAAAGCATCTAATTTAGGATGCACAATTGGTCCACCAGCGGACAAAGAATGCCCAGTTGAACCAGTTGGAGTAGCTACAATCATGCCATCAGCTTTGAACCGCACCATTTTTCGCTGATCAATCGAAGCTTCCAATTCAATCAACCGAGCAAAAATTCCCTGATTAATAACCGCCTCATTTAAGGCTAAGAAAGTCTCGATTTTTTTACTATCACGATAAACTGTGATTCGAAGCATGCTGCGCACATCTAGTCTGTATTTTTTAGAATCAATGATTCTTTTTAAATAAGCTTCTAATTTTTCCTTCATATCTTTGCCTCTTTGAATTTCACTCATAAAACCCAATGTCCCTAAATTAACAGATAAAATTGGAATCATTTTGTATTCCACATAACGCGCTAATTTAATCAATGTTCCATCCCCACCAAAAGCAATTACTAAATCTGCTGTTTTCATAATTTTATCATTGCGAGTCATTTTTTCCTTTAAATTCTTAGCTATATGTTTGTTATACAAAATATTAATTTTGCGTTTCTTTAAAAATCGGACTGCGCTCCGCACCAAAGCAGCCCCCTGCCTATCCAAATGTTTATTGGAAACCAGGGCAACATTCTTAATATTTTTTGGCTTTGGGATCATTGGACCTTTATTTTAACTTGTTTTTAAGGATTCGAAAACCTCGAGCAAGACTTTTGCACTCTTTTCCCAAGAAAACTTAGTGGCTTGGCGAAGACCTTTTCGCCCTAAATCAGCGTGTAAATCTTTATTAGAAAGGAGCGTTCCAATAGCTCCGGCAATTTCTTCAGTTGAATACGGGTCAATTAAAAGCGCTGAATCCCCTACCACTTCTGGCAAAGAAGAAATGTTGGAAGTTACAACTGGGCAACCACAAGACATAGCCTCTAATGGCGGAATTCCAAACCCCTCATACAAAGAAGGAAAAACAAAAACTTGCGCTAAATTATAAAGCGAAATTAATTCAAAAGATTCTACATAACCAATTAAATGGACTTTCTTCCGACTGGCGCCTTTTAAAATATCGTCAAAATCCCAACCTTTATTTCCCACAATAACCAGGTGTGTATCCGGATGTTCAGGAGCAATTTGAGCAAAAGCTTGAATTAAGCGAGTGAAATTTTTGCGCGGAGATAAAGTCCCAACTCCTAATATAAATTTTTCTGGTAAATCAAATTTTTTCTTAGTTTTTCCTAATAAATTTTCGTCATTTATTTTGGTAAAAGCAGCACTGGCAGAACAAGGGGCAATAATAATTTTGGTTTCATCAATGTTAAAAAGTTTGATGAGATCGGTTTTGGTATTTCGAGAAACTGTAAAAATCCTAGAACTTTTAGAAAGCGCTCGTCTTAAAGTCAAACGCTCCAAATAAACCGCTTTTCTATTGTGGCCCTGCGGAAAAAGAAAAGCCACAATGTCATGCACTGTAATAAAAGTGGTCAATGATTTGGGGGCGAGAGCTGGGATAATAAAACTAGTTGGGGCCCAAAATAGATCTGGCTTGGTTTTTTTAAGATGACGAAGAGTGCGCAAATGCCACC